>DNWZ01000288.1 GCA_003506095.1 Planctomycetaceae bacterium
GCAGCCAACTGAAGGCCGAACCGCCTGCTGACAAAGACGCATTGATCGCGTTGATTCACGACCACCTGCCGCCAGCGATCGAACAAACACGGCGATATCAGACTTTACAAGCTTTAGTCAATTGCACCCGGCGAAGCTTATTGCCCGATCCGGAAATCAGCGACCAACAACGGGCCAGTTGGGAACACGAAATCAGACAACTCGAACGTGAGGGGATTCATTAAATGAAACTTTTTAATCATCTGTTGATCGCAGCCGGAATCGCGATCCTTACACCGTTGACCACAATCGCACAACAAAACTTTGCGACTTTGGTCGGTCCCGTCACCGTCGCGCCGGTTGCGAAATCCGACGTCTTACAAGTTCCTTACATCACTTGGGGTGGCGACGCAGCAACGTTCCACGCCAATGGCGGTCTGACGACCCAGCCCGGAACGATTTTTGCCAAAGAAAAGTTAAACCTAAAACTCACCTCGGGCGACGATTTTATCGGCCAAGTCAAGGATTACTTAACCGGCAAGACACCGTTCTTGCGCGGCACGTTTCGCATGCTCGGCCAGGCCAGCGAAGTGCTCGGCCAAGACCCCCGTACAAAACCGGTGATCGTGCTGCAACTTTCCTGGAGTGCCGGTGACCACATCATCGCTCGCGAAGCGATTAAGACGTTAAACGATTTGAAGGGCAAAAAGATCGCTTGCCAACAAGGCGGCCCTCACGTCGGATTGTTATACGATTCGTTGTCTGCCGCCCAGTTAACCAAAGATGATGTCACGATCGTTTGGACCAAAGATTTGACAGGCCCCGGAGGCGCGGCCGAAGCGTTCCGAAAGGACCCTACGATCGATGCTTGTTGCGTGATCACACCCGATATGTTCGGCTTAACAGGCGGATTCGACTCAATTGGATCCGGTGCCGAAGGGACCGTAAAAGGGGCACGCATTCTCAATAGTACTCAGCAAATGAGCCGCAGTATCGCCGACGTTTATGCCGTCCGCAAAGATTGGTTTGACGCCAATAAAGACACGGTTAAAAAGTTTGTGGCTGGATATTTGAAGGGTGCTGAAGATGTCGTTGCGATGAGAAAAGAGTATGAGACATCGAAACAAATGTCGCCGACATATCGCAAGTTGTTGACACAATCGCAACAGATCTTTGGCCAAGAAGTGATCCCCAGCATCGAAGTCGACGGACACGGCCTGTTGTTGGATTGCACGTTCGTCGGCCTGCCCGGCCAAATCGCGTTCTTCAATGATAAAGGGAACCTCAACGGTTTCGATGCCAAGGTGAAGTCCGCACTCGATATGGCGACCAGTTGGGGATACGCGACCAAGCGACTCGGGTTCGAACCGCCCGGATTCGAGTTCCAAGAAATCGCGAAACTCGCTGGTGTCGCCTATGTCGAACCGCAAATGACCGAGCGATTCGCCGACGCCGCCGAATCGATGGACCAGTTCTTTGGTGCTAACCTCGACAGCAACACAATCGTATCGTTCACGATCAGTTTTGAACCGAATCAAAACGATTTCTCGGCCGATCGTTACGGTGCCGAATTCACTCGTGCGTTGCAAGCGGCATCGACGTTCGGCAACGCCCGCGTCGTCATCCGCGGTCACAGCGATCCGACCAAAACCTTGGTCGATATGTTGAAAAGCGGGATGCAAAAAGGTGTTATCAAACAGACGGGCACTCAAGGAAATTATAAGTATTTCCTCAACGGCCAACCACTTGATCTCGAACAAGTTTCCAAGCTGCAAGCATTGATCGAGCAGGGCACCTTTTCCGGGGCATCGCCCGATCCGGCCGTGACGATGCAAGCGGCATTGAATCTTTCGAAGAAGCGGGCCGAAGCGGTCCGCGATGCACTCGCCGCGTTTGCCACGTCACAAGGCACGAAAATGGATCCATCACAGATGACGCCGGTCGGCGCCGGTATCGGCGATCCGGTTATCGCCAAGCCCGCGAACTTGAACGAAGCGAAACAAAATATGCGTGTCGAGTTTCGCATCGTGAAAGTCGAAGCCGAAGCGATCCAGTCGTCCGATTTTGATTTTTAAGATTCCACAATCGCAGCATGAATCACCCGTTCGTAGTCCCGCCTTTAGGCGACTTTTAAGGGGGATCACGGGTGATAGCCGCCTGAAAGCGGGACTGCAAACTCATGGCCGCTTATTCGTGACTCGAAAACTTTATAACAAGCAGGAATACAAGATGTTCTCGCACTTGGGTCCTCGATTGGCCAACGTTGCCGCTTTGCTGCTTGTTCCGATAGCAGGTATCGCAACAACGTTGCTGGCCCCTTCAATCGCAAACGCCCAGCAAAATGTTGTCATTATCATTGACGACAGCGGCAGTATGGCGGCACGATTGCAGTCTAACAGCCGGATCAGCCGCATGACGGCCGCGCAAGACGCACTGATCAAGGTGCTTCGCGATGTGCCCGACAGTGCCCAAGTCGGTGTCTTAGCACTCAACTCCCAGGGCCAATCCGGTAATTGGGTAATTCCGATGGGACCGCTCGATCGGAGCGATGTCCAGCAGCGAATCAATTCGATCCGGGCCGACGGCGGAACGCCACTCGGTGCCGCGATGCAAGCGGCATTGAATACGTTATTAGAATCCCGCCAGCGACAAATGTATGGGACCTATCGGATGTTGATCGTCACCGATGGCGAAGCGGGCGATCCCGATCTGGTTGAACGATATGTTCCGATCGCGCGTGCCCGTGGCTTTATCTTAGATGTCATCGGCGTCGATATGCCCGGCGACCACAGTTTGGCGACCAAGGCGACCACTTATCGCCGCGCCGATGACGAAGCTTCGTTGGCGACCGCAATCGCAGATGTCTTCGCCGAAACCACAGACGATTCCGGCGACGCTGGACAATCCGATTACGACCTGTTGGCCCCACTGCCAATCGAAGTCGCCTCAGCCGCATTGACCACCTTGTCGCAAGTCGACAACACTCTGGTCGATGCACAATCCGAACAGGGCGACGTCGCGGCGGCAAACTCGGGTACATTCGGCATGCCGCCATCGACCATGAATCCTGGCCATGCAAGCCACGGCGGCACGTTGCTCGGATTGGTTTGCATCTTCATGCTAGTTCTCTTTATCGGTGCGCCGATCATGGTCTATCAAATCGTCAAGAAAGCACGGTAAAGGTACGCTGGTGAGCAAAGGTAAATTACTCGCGGTCTGTTTCATCTGGTTAGCCTTATTCGCGACCGGAGCGGCGCTTTGGCGTTTAGTCGTCACACCACTGCGGCAAGAGGCGACCGAACAAGCGAAAACTGAAGCCCAACAAAACGCCCTGCAGGCAACTCAAGGCGAATTGCCATATGACCACGAATTGACAATCGCTCTGGATTCTTTCTCCGGTTATGCGGTCCTGCGCAGCTCAACGTTTTCAAGACTGCTGCGAGAACAAAAGATCAAGCTGAACCTGATCGATGACGCTGCCGACTACGCCGGCCGGTTGCAATCGCTCAGCAATGGTAAAACGCAGATGGCGGCGTTCACGATCGACGCGTTGATCAAAACCACAGCACAGTTGGGATCATCGCCCGCAACGATCGTCGCCTTGATCGACGAAACGCAAGGTGCCGATGCGATGGTCGCCTATAAGGATGTGATCAAAAATGTTGATGACCTTAACCAACCCGATGTTCGTTTTGTTGTCACGCCAGATAGTCCTAGCGAAACGCTAGCGCGCGTCGTCATCAACACCTTCGCGCTCGACCGCTTGCCCGACCAGCCTTTCACGTTGGCGACCGATGCCGATGACGTGTTCAACCGTTATCGAAAAACAGAAAAAAATTCTCGCGAAGTTTTCGTAGTTTGGGAGCCCTACGTTTCTAGAATTCTGGCCAATGATGCGATGCACGTCGTCGTCGACAGTTCACAGTTCACCGGTTACATCGTCGACTGTTTAGTCGCCGACCGCGATTTCCTGGTCAAGCAACCTGAAGTGGCGCAGAAGATTATCGATTGTTACTTCCGCGCCCAGTATGAATTTCGCCAACCATCGGCAATGCAAAAGTTAGTGATCGCCGATGCTGGTGGTGAAAAGGCAATGGATGCGACCGTCGCTGAAAAGCTAGTAGGCGGTATCCGCTGGAAAAACACTCAAGAAAACTTCTCGCATTTCGGTTTGCAGTCTACCGGCACAACACAACATATCGCTGACATGGTAACCAACATCACGCGGGTTTTGATCGAAACCAACGCCATCACAAAAGACCCGACCGATGGTCAACCGAACCGATTGTATTACGACCGCCTGTTACGATCTCTTTTCGACAGCGGGTTTCATCCCGGTGACGAAGCCGAAGTGGTACCCGATGCTTTCCAATTACCCGCGCTTTCCGATGCCCAGTGGGAAACGCTGGTTCCGGTCGGCACATTGTCCGTTCCCGATCTCGTCTTCCCACGCGGTACAACAACCCTGACCGCAGCCAGCGAACACATTCTCGATACGCTGGTGGAAAAACTAGCCACTTGGCCACGTTATTACGTCATTGTCCGTGGTAACGCTTCGTTGCAAGGCGACTTGGAAGCCAACAAGCGTCTCGCCGCACAGCGTGCGCAAGCGGCAAGCGACTACCTTGTCCGACGCGGCGTGTCGCCCAATCGCATCCGATCCGTTGGTGTTCAGCCCAGCGGAACAACCAAAGTCAATTTTTCACTCGGCCAATTGCCGTACTGATCATTCGTTATACTACCGCCCGAATCGCTTCATGGAGAAGCCAGAACCTAACACCACCCTTTCAGGAGCCCAGCGTTGGATGAAGTAAGGCAAAAAGTGATGCTCGATCTCTTTGCCTCACCCGGCACGCTGATACCGGTGGTCGCTGGTGCTAGCGCGCTGTTGCTTTCGTGGGCGATTGGTGGCGATGCGACCGCAAACGCGATCGGCATTATCGGAATCATGGGCGGTGTTGGGCATTTCGCTTCGCGACTCGTCCTTGGATTGGAATCAATGACCCAACGAGCCTACGAAGCGATCCTGCAACGCGATGAAAAACAACGCAAAGACTCACTCGATCAACTCGAAGCCGATCTTCGCCAAGACAAAGACGGTCGCACCGATGCGTGCCTCAAGCAAATGCGCAACCTTCACGACCAATTCCAATCCGCACGAGCAAAAAATCGACTGATCGCCAACCACCCTCAACTGATCAGCCGCGTGGAAGAGATTTTCGATGCCAGCGTTTTGCAACTCCAACGATCACTCGAATTGTACGAACTGAGCCTAAAACTGACCGGTCCGGCCAAGAAAAAAGCTCTCGAAGAACGGGAACAAGTCATTACCGACGTTCTAGAAACTCGCGATCACATGAATGCAATCATCGAACAATTTCACACCTTTGCGATTCGTCGCGAATCGAGTGAACTCGGGCGACTGCGTAGTGAACTGGATGAAACCTTACAGGTTGCCAAGCGAACCGAAGAGCGAATGTCTGCCATGTCCCGCCCCAATCCCAATTTTGATAAGTCCGAATTCCAATAAACAGGAACCACAACTATGTTTTCAGCAATCTCAAAATACGTTCGTGCCGTTTGGTATTTGATGACCTTCCGCGTCGATAAAGCGAGCGAAACGCTGCGGATGAATCCCGGTGTGATTTCGGCAAACTACGACCGGATCATTCGCGATAAAAAGGCCAGCCTGACGCAGTACAAGGATGCGATCGCCGCCATGGTCGCACAAGAAGAGACCAAAAAGCAGAAACTACGCGGGCTGAACGAAGAAATCGAAAGACTGCAACACCTCAAAGCTGGGGCTGCGGCAAAGGCCAAGCAGATCGCATCCAAACACAACAACGATCCGGTGGCGGCGAAGAACGATCCTGAGTTTGCCCGCTGCCAAACCGCGTTCCAAGACTTCAGTTCCACACTGGCCGAAAAACAAGAGCGTGCCGCNNGATTTGGAAAAACTGAAAGAGGAAAAGCACGATGCCGTCGCAACGGTCTTGTCAGCGAAAGAAGAAGAACAAATCGCCGATATGATGACCGGCCTAAGCAACGATCGCACCAGCGAAGAGCTGCGTGAATTGCGTGAATTGCGACAAAAGGTCGGTGCCAAAGCACGCGTTAGCCGCGAATTGGCCGGTTTGGATGTCAAACGTGCCGAAGCCGATTTTATGGAGTTCGCTAAGAACAGCGAAGCGAATAACGAGTTCGACGCGTTGATCGGTCTGGCCGGCGAAGCCGCGAAAGTAGAAGCGCCGCGTACCGATGCCAAGTTGCCTGAATGATAACAGTCCTGTCCATTTAGCACCGTGTGGATTTCATAGTCGCCTTTCGCTCCGCGAAAATTGCGAACTAAATCGTCGCCTTTCGCTCCGCGAAAGTTGCGAACGTAAACGCTACTTTCGCGGAGCGAAAGGCGAGACTGTTTTCCGCACGATGCTTAAATACCCCCCCCAACCAGTCTGTCAGATCTTCAAACCCCGCGAGGAAATCTCATGCTCAAACCAATCTTATACTTCAGCGTTGCCGGCTTAATGTTAGCAGCCGGCTGCTCCAAGTCAGCACCTTCGACCAGTGGCGGCGGCAGCACATCTGCGCCAGGCTCCACGCCCACCTTCTCGCTCGCTTGGAGCGAATATCCGTCGTGGTCCGTTTTCGGTGTCGCGCACGAAAAGGGAATCATCGACGGTGAAGAGGGAAAACTCGGTCCGATCGAAGAGAAATGGGGTGTCGACATCGTTCTAAAAGAAGCCGACTATGACACCTGTTTGACCTATTTCGGTTCCTCCGAAACCGACGCTGTTTGTATCACCAACATGGATACACTCGCACCGTCGCTCAGTCGCGATGCGGTCGCAATTCTGCCGACCAGCACCAGCGTCGGTGCCGATGCTTGTATCGCTGTCGGAATCGACAGTCTGGATGGGCTGAAAGGCAAACCAACTTATGGATTGGAAATGTCGGTTTCTCAATACTGTTTTGAAAGGAATCTTGAATTGCAAGGCAAGACGATTGCCGACTATCCGTTCAAGAACATGGACCCAGGGGCCGCTGCCCAGGCGATGCAAAGCAACCAAGCCGATATCGAATCGATTATGGTTTGGAACCCGTTTGTGATGCAAACGCTGCGAACGCGAGATGGTGCAAAAGTAATCTTTGATTCGTCAACAATCCCCGAAGAAATTATCGATATGGTCGTTATCGGCAAAGATGCACTGGCAAAAGAAGGCGGCGAAGCGTTCGCAGGGGCGATCGTCGAAGCGTTCTATGAAGTCAACAAGATGATGGCCGACAGCACAACCGGCGACGACACATTGATCGCAATCGGCCAAAAGTTCAGCAGTTTGAGTCTTGAGGAGATGAAAGAAGTTGTCAAGCAAACTCGGTTTTATGGCACGCCTGAGGCTGCACTTGCCCTGTTGACCAGCGAAAAGTTTCAAAACGAAACGATGCCACAGGTCAGCAGTTTCTGTGAATCGCACGGAATCGTTGCCAGCAAGCCTGTGATCGGATTCAACAAAGACGATGCGCAGTTCAATTTCACAACGAAGTTTATTGAAGCCGCGAAAGCTAAGTAACTTCAACGTCTCACCCGACTGAAACGACCGATCGATGATTCGACAACCCATCCAACTGCGAACGCGGATCGTGATTTCCGTGCTTTCGATTCTGGCCATGTTCGTGGCCTATGAAGCGATCGCAATGCGTCAATCGCGGATCAATCCCAAGCAAACTGTTGTTCCCGGCATCACCTCACTTTGGGATGGCATTCAGAAAATGACCACTCCCAACAGACGAGGTGAAACGTGGCTAGTGGAAGATGTTAAAGCGACCTATGGTCGTCTGTTCTTAGGGTTGGGCTTGGGCATCGGATTGTCGATCATCATCGGCGTGGCGATGGGAGCTTATCCGTGGGTCGAAGCGTTCTTTGTTCCTGCGGTATCATTCTTTGCGAAGATTCCGCCAACAGCGATGTTGGCGGTCTACTTCGTCTTGTTCGGAACCAAAACCGAAATGTTCGTCGCGATGGTTGGCCTTTCGGTCTTCTTCACGCTGGCCCAATCGATCTACCAGGTCGCCAAAAAGGATGTTTCCGACCACAGCGTCTTTAAAGCTTACAGCCTTGGGGCGACCAGTCCCGAAGTGATCTACGAAGTGCTTTGGAAACAGATTTTGCCGCGAGTCATCGAATCGATTCGGTTGCAAATCGGTCCGGCGATGGTGTTTTTGATAGCCGCGGAGTATGTCGTCGGCGATGTCGGAATCGGATATCGCATCCGCATCCAGTCGCGAATCTTGAATATGAATGTCGTCTACATTTATCTTGTCATGCTGGGCGGCAGCGGGCTGTTGATGGATTGGAGTCTGACGCAATTGCGCCGAAAACTTTGCCCCTGGTTTGGTGAGTAAACAATGACATACGCACTTGAAATCAAAGACGTTTCACACTGGTTCGGCACCAACAAGGTGCTCAATAACCTGAACCTACAGATCGCGCACGGACAAATCGTTGCCGTCGTCGGTCCCAGCGGATGCGGAAAATCGACGCTTTTGCGGGCGATATTCGGCACTCATCCGCCCAAAGCCGGACAAATCTTGGCTGACAATGAACCGGTCACCAAGCCGTGTCGATCGGTCGGCATCGTCTATCAACATTACACGTTGTATGATTTTTTAACCGCCAAAGAGAATGTCGCCTTCGGTCTGAAGTTGGACCAAACCAACCTGCCGTTTCGTCTGTTTCAATTTCCAAAATGGCGACAGTTGCAACGGCAACACTTTGCCCAATCGATCGAATTTCTCAATCGCGTCGGGCTATCGCACGCGATCGACAAATACCCGCATGAGATGTCTGGCGGCATGTGCCAGCGAGTTGCGATCGCGCAAGCGATGATCATGAAACCAAAGATCTTGTTGCTTGATGAACCGTTCGGCGCACTCGATGAATCGACCCGTACGGATCTGCAGCTTTTGCTGCTCCGTTTTTACCAAGAGAACCTAGAAGCGAAACGCGCCGGCCAGACCGCACCGCACACCATTTTGATCGTCACGCACGAGTTGAACGAAGCGTTATACGTATCGGATCGCGTGGTGGGCCTATCGCAATATCACGCCGATGGTGCCAACGGAGCGACGATAGTTTACGACCGTCCCAGCCCGATCTTTCATCCTGACGATCCGCGTGACTTTGATCTTTTCTTGTCACAACGTGAAGAGTTACGCAAAGTCGTCTTCGACCCCGAGTCAAAAAAACGCCACGAAGAGTTTGTCACGTTCTGGAACGAACACGCAGATTTGCAAGCGATCGCGATGCAAAAGGCGTAGGTGAGTCAGTAGTCCAGAGCGAAGGGGCGAAGATGCGAGCAGGTGGTAGCACTTCGCTGGCTAGCCAGTCAAACTGTCTCACCCATGGGGGGCGCAACTTGTTTCCCATCGCTGACGCCATGGTCTAATTGCTATTGCCACACCCGGCAGGAGCAACAGCGAATATTGAAACTTCGCTTTTATTACTACTAAACAAACGCGATGCCGTAAATTCGGCCTGAATACAACGGTCTTCGCATTTATTACATCAACGCTGCCTGCACTCATCTTTTACTTTGCGTTGCGGTCCTGTAATCAAATCAAAAGCATCTGAAGCCGCTTTCCAGGCGTCGCCACACGATGGACAGAGCAGGTCGGTTGGTGCAACTTCTCGAGTTGCGATTTGATCCCGAATGCTTCTTTCATCAAAAGGTCCAGTCGGGATACCACTTCTCAAGATTTACCACTGCTTTTTCGAGCTTTCAACCTTGCTCGTCGGATACGTTTTTCTAGCCTCATGAACTGGAATCCAGTTTTGAAAGCCGTTTCGCCGTAGTAAAGCATCGCTGCCTATGCGACCGCCCTGATATAAATTAATCAATTCCTCGTGGGTTATCATACCACGGGCGACGCCTGCGACTTGAGCATGCCAAACTAAAGAATTGTCTCGAGAATATTCCGTTGTTGACTTGGACGCACCACCGTTACTGCATCGGGGGAAGCAATGCTTTGCGATTCCGACGAAGCTCTTGGCGAGTTAATGCGACAAAATACGCGAGGGCCTACAGTAGATCTGTTAGAACCATTCTTTTTTCTGGACCGCGTAAGTTTGATAAAAGTCCTCGTCGGATTTCGAAAGGTAGATGATTCCCTCAATCATACCGATTGTCATCATTGCCAAAATTGGAAGGTAGAGGCATGCTCCAAAAATGGAAACGGCAAGCATGATTGCACCAGAGGAATTGAGCCCAAGAACGAACTTATGGACTCCTAGTGTGCCCAGCATAATCCCACATATTCCAGCAGCGATTTTCTTGCTCGCAAATGCTTTTACTTCAGAAGGTACGAAATGTTCCGAATGAGGCTGCCGATACGTGGAAGATGCGGTCGGTATCGGAATCTGAAATTTGCCAGCACATATCGGACAAGCAACCACCGATCCCGCCTGTGACGGATGGATCGATAAATGAACCTGACAGTGCGGACAATTTACGTTCATGCTTGGTGATGAGCCAGGGAATGGTTGGGGAGGTGGTTGTGAACTCAAAAGCAACCTCGCATCGCAAGCAAATAGAAAACTGTGAAATGTCCTGTTCCGTCCCACGGCTGTCACGAATCAAACACACACGAATGATTATCGATCCTGAAGCGACCAGCCTTACCACTTGGCCATACTGGACACAGGGTCCTGTCTGCACCGATGGTGATTTTAAGCTGACAGACAGACCAACGCGACGCCAGGGCGGTCATTTTTCTGGCTACCGGTCACTGGCAATTTCTGCTTCAAGCAAATTACTCGAACCCGCCGACGCCCAGGACCTGCTACCGGCAATCAAGACGGACTCGCTTAGCGGATTGATCGTGACAGCGTGTGTGCTGCGCGCAGTACGCTGCCTACAGTCCGACTTGTGCCTTAGCCATCACCTGGTCGTTCAAGAACGTGATCGAAATGATTCGATGGCCATCTTGCCAGACAAGCACCTTGCCGGACATCGAGATCCCGCCGTAACCGGTATCGGAACTGGCCTGCTCCGTACCCTGACCGAGGATTGATTCCACCTCGCTGACGGACATTCCGTTTTTAATGCGATCGTATGCGTTTATCGAAAGCCGATTGCCGCATCCGATGATTGCCGCAACAAAAATTAGCACTAAAACCAACGCCACGAATTTGTTGTTTTTCATGTTTTTTAATCTTGGGGAATGTTTCTGGACGACGTGGCAACCGAACTTTTGACCACTTGATTATCAATATAGTGGCATCAATGAGATCGCCGTGAGGTATGGAAGGCTTTTTGGTAGGTTTGCGATTTCTTAAGCACGTGTTTTCGCTTATCCAGCATTCACGCCGGCCACGCGGGTTGTCGAATCAGCTGCAATTACAGCGTTTCAAAAATGTGTGATCAAGCTGCGATTTTGGATAGGTTGGACAAATGGTGTCCCTAGTACAAACTTCTTCGTTCATCTCGGATAAACTGACGAGTTCCCGCTAGCTAAACAATGGAGCGGGAGTGTACGATTGGATACAGAATTGGCATTGGCCCTGCTGCCCAGGAAATTAACCAGCCGGGCGGTATGAGCCTTTGAAGGCGATTTTGGGTATTAGCAAGTATCATGAGCGATAACATGTCCAACGATGCCGAAAAAAGCTGGCTGATTCAAAGCGGTTCCGAACCTGCGGGGCCGTATTCGTTGGCGCAATTGCGTTCGCTGGCGCGCAGCGGCCGTATTGCTCGCAGCACGCTGATCCGCGATTTGCATTCGTCAGGTTGGTTGGTCGCCGGGCAATTGCCTGAACTTTTTCAGCAATCCGTACCGACCGTCAAAGTCGCTGGCCAAGCCAAGGCGACTCAACGACAAACGACATCATCGCGGCCCGCTTCTTCAGCATCGCCCGCGTCACCCGATCGCGTATCAATTTTGCCGCCATCGCTAAAGTCAATCAGCCAGCAAACAACCTCTGCAACCAATCGGTCTGCGATCATCGTCGCCGCGATTGCGGGGGCCGTGGGTTCGGCGGTTGTCGTCTTGTTCCTGGTCGTTAACCTGCAAAGATCGACGGCCCAGCGACCCGCCTCAGAAGCGAATCTTAAGGTCGCCGCAGCGATGCCCGTCGCTGCCGCACCTGTCGCTAAAGTCGATTCAGAAACGACTACAGCATCAAATCATTCGGCCGTCTATTCCACCGAAGATCTGGTCTCGCGTACTCAACAGTCGGTTGCCGCTGTGATCACAAACCAAGGCTCTGGCTCAGGTTTTATGGTTGCACGCAATGTTATGGCGACCAATTATCACGTCATTGCCGATTCACCATCGGACGAAATTGCGATTGTCTTTCCCGATGGTGACGAGTCAAAGCGAGGACCGTTCCAGGCAGTGATTATTGCGGAGCAACCGGATCGTGACCTCGCCCTGCTGCGAGTGGAAGCCGATGTTCCAGCACTTGATGTCTATCCAAATTATAAGTTCCGACGTGGGCAGGATGTCGTTATCATTGGCACACCAGGATTGTTTCGCGGGAAAGACATCCTGCCCAACGCTGTAACGCGTGGCGTGTTAAGTTCTCAAGCTGACTTGCATGGATTCGAACACTTCCAGCTCTCGCTCGCCGTCAATTCGGGCAATTCTGGTGGTCCCGTTTTCGGGATGGACAGTCGCGTTATCGGTGTTGTCGTTTCAAAATCATTGACCGAAGACTCAATCAGCTTTTGCATCCCGGCGACAGACTTGGAATCGCTGATTCGTTCGGAAGCAATCTCCAATTTTGCCGCCACCGCAAAGGTTGCCGCATCGCACGACGCAAGACTGGTTATTCGAACCGTTGTTGATCAACTCTTGATCCGCGAAGATTTTATGACCAAGTATATCTCGCAAGTCAGAGCACCCCTGTCAGCGGCGTCTGCCAGTCGCGTTATCCAAGAAATGAAGCAGGTGCCGTCCAACGATGTGTCAGATCTGTTCAAAAGTTACGAAAGAGAACTCAGCATCGTCGCGCGAGATCCACAACTTGCAACCGATGTTCGGCAAGCGATTAGCGGTGTTCAACGACGGCACATCACAATCGATCGACTGTTACGGTCTCCATCGGGAAACTTTGAACGATTCGTTAATCAGCTAGACTCGCTTAATAACGATTTTCTGATCTACCTCGCAGAGGTAAATAATGTTCTTGAAATTGGTCGCCCCGAGTTGATTCAGCAGTAAAGAATTGCACGAATCAGTCCAAAGCATGCCCTCGCTTTTCCAGTCAGTACGTTTGCCAACTATGCCAAAAACATCTGAAGAACAACTTACGCTTCTGAGCAAAGTTATTTGTCCGCACTGTTGGCATGAGTTCGTACCCGAAGACTCGCTTTGGATTTCCGAACACCCCGACCTGATGGGCGATCCGAAGTTGGGTGTGGAGTTTGCCGAACGATTCCTTCCATCGCGATTCTCGATCGAAGGTGATGCAATCGATGCGGCAGGATATCGCGCCACACGGATGGCTTGCCCCAGTTGCCACTTAGAAATCGCGCGGCCGCTGTACCAATTGCCCGCGCTGTTCTATTCGATCCTCGGAGCACCGGCCTGCGGCAAAAGTTACTTCCTCGCCTCGATGACTTGGAAACTGCGTCAAACGTTACCGACCCGCTTTGCGGTCGCGATGAACGATGCCGATGCACAGGCCAATGCAAGGCTGCATCAGTACGAAGAGCAACAGTTTTTGAACCCTGACCCCGATCAACTCGTTTCGCTCGCCAAAACCGAAACTCAGGGCGACTTGTATGACCAAGTCAAAATGGGCGAACATTCTGT
>DNWZ01000454.1 GCA_003506095.1 Planctomycetaceae bacterium
GCGCCGCGATGCTGATCGGCGGAACACGCGGTGCATCGATTGTTGCTGGTAACCCGGACGCAAGTCCGCTGTATCGTGCATTGTTGTACACCGATTCTGATCTGCAGATGCCGCCGGATCGGAAGTTGTCCGACGAACAAATCGAAGTCGTCAAGAAGTGGATTCTTGCCGGCGCCGTTGCCCCCAAAACGGATCATGATCCGGTCGGTAAGTCGGGCGCAGAGGTCAGCGCAAAAGATCATTGGTCGTATCAAATGCCGGTGGCAACGATCACCGGTGATGACGCCTCGGGGGCGATCGATATTTTGCTGGGCAGGCGGCTGAGCGATCAAGGTTTAACGTTTTCGCCGAAAGCCGATCGCAGAACCCTGCTGCGCCGAATATCTTATGACTTGACCGGTCTCACGCCTTCGTTCGATGAACTTGAAAAGTTTGCAAGCGATCCGCGGACTGATGATTTGGTGATCGCCGAAGCGATCGACTCGCTTTTGGCATCGCCTCATTTCGGCGAACGTTGGGCGCGACATTGGATGGACCTGTCACGTTATTCCGACACAAAAGGTTATGTGTTTCAAGAAGATCGCCAATATGCCCAGGCGTACCGTTACCGTGACTGGTTAATCGAATCATTCAATCGCGACTTGCCTTACAACGAATTTGTTCGCAAACAGATCGCGGCCGATTTAGATGTCGATGCTGATGGCAAGGGAAACGAACATTTACCGGCTCTCGGGTTCCTGACACTCGGACGCCGATTCTTGAACAATCGTCACGACATCATCGACGATCGCTTGGATGTGATCACACGCGGATTGATGGGAATGACGCTGGCGTGCGCACGTTGTCACGATCATAAATACGATCCGGTTTCGCAAGCCGATTACTATGCATTGTCAGGCGTCTTTTTGAACACGGATGAACCGGGCGGCGAACCGTTTGCGCACCGCTTGGCCGATTCACCCGATCAACGGGAATCACGAATCTTAAAGCGTGGTAATCCCAGCAGCCCTGGCGATCAGGTGCCGCGACGATTTGTGACGTTCTTTGCACCCCAGGAACAACCGTTCGGCCCTGGCAGCGGTCGACGCGAATTGGCCGATCATATCACCGCGCCTGATAATCCATTGACCGCCCGCGTGATGGTCAATCGTATTTGGATGAATCTGATGGGTTCATCGTTGGTGGAAAGTCCCAGCGATATCGGCACACGATGTCCGCCGCCACTGCAACAAGATTTGTTAGATCAGATGGCGGTCGATTTTCAAACGGATGGTTGGAGCATCAAACGGATGATCCGCCGAATCATGACATCGGCGGCTTACCAACAACAAAGCGTCGCGCGAGGGCCGCATGCCGATCTGGCGATCGAGGCCGATCCGGCCAATACGCTCTATTGGCGAACGAATCGTCGGCGTCGTGATATTGAATCGCTGCGCGACGGCCTGCTGGCCGCGAGTGGTCAACTCGACCGACAATTGCTGGGGCCTTCTGTGAAAGTCGATAAGGCACCGTTCCCCAAACGGCGCACCGTGTATGCTTATATTGATCGACAAGACTTAGCAGGATTCCTTCGCAACTTTGACATGGCTAGCCCGGATGCGCACAGTCCATCGCGTGCTTATACCAGCGTCCCACAACAAGGTCTTTACCTATTGAACAGCGATTTCGTCGCCCAGCAGTCGATCGAACTCGGCCGCCAAGCGGCTAAGTTGGCCGAGCAAAGCGACCGACAAGCCGCTGGCGATTGGTTGTTCCGTCAGGCGCTGGGACGTTCCGCGACCGAACGAGAATTGCAGTTGGTCGGTGCGTTTATCGACTCGCCGCCGGAGCAGATGGAGGTTTCGGAAACATGGATCGCGGGCTATGGCACATTAGATTTGGATGCCGGAAAGCTGGCCAAGTTTGAACGCTTGCCAAAGTTCCAAGACGGTCGGTGGTCTGGAAACGACGGAGCGCCCGATGCGATTCTTGGTTGGTGTTTGATTCATGCTCAAGGCGGCCATCCGGGTACCGGATTGGAGTTCGCGGTCGTGCGCCGCTGGGTTGCACCACGCGATGGTACCATCCGCATCCGCGGCACGTTGAACCATCCCGCTAAAGAAGGCGACGGCGTCCGTGGCACGATTGTGCATGATTCACAACAAGCGCTCGGGCAATGGACGGTCCTAAGCGGAGAAACGAAAACGGCGGTCGAGACGCTGGAGGTGCGGCAAGGGCAGACCATCGATTTTGTTACCGACAGCGTCGGTAACCCGAATCACGATTCATTCAACTGGACGGTGCGGATTCGTTATGAGGATGGTGCTAAGGAAAATTATGAGTCTGAGAAGCAATTGCCGACGCCGCGTCCGGAACCTTTAGACGGTTGGCAATTGTTAGCACAGGCGATATTGGCGTCGAACGAGTTCGCATTCATCGATTGATACATCAAGTTAGGACTGGACCATGTTTCCAAAAATATCGCGTCGTGAAGTGCTCAGCCGCTGCGGCATGGGTATGGG
>DNWZ01000708.1 GCA_003506095.1 Planctomycetaceae bacterium
GAACAGTGCCAATGCGACGTTCGTGGGTACCGCTGCCGGAATCGATCCCGACGGGATCCTTGGGCTGACCTACAGCCTCACCGACGATGCAGCCGGTCGTTTCGCAATCGATTCAACCACGGGAGCGATCACGGTCGCCGACGGTACGCTGCTGGATTTTGAAACCGATACCAGCCATCAAATCACCGTTCGCGCAACCGATGGCGGCTTGCTCAGCATTGACAAAGTGATTTCGATCGGTGTCAACAACGTCAACGAAGCGCCTGTCAACATCCTGCCTGGAACGCTTGCTACCGGCGTCAACACGCCGTTGGTCCTCTCCGGTGGTCATGCGATACAGCTCAGTGATGTTGACGCGGATGCGAATGATATTCAACTTACGTTAACCGCCTCGCAGGGCACGATGACGTTGGCCTCGTTGACAGGCTTGTCGTTCATCACTGGCGATGGAACAGCCGATTCGACGATCGTTGTGCGAGGAACGCTGGCCGAACTGAACGCCGCACTCGACGGATTGAGTTTCTCGCCGACGGGTGGTTTTTCGGGGACCGCAACCATCACGGTGTTGACCGACGACCTGGGGAACTCGGGCAGTGGTGGAAACTTAACCGACAGCAATGTGTTGTCGATTCAGGTCGGCGGTGTTCGATTCCAAGAAGGGGTCAATGGTTATGTTGGGACGCAGGATACCTTTATCAATAGCGGTTCGGGCAATACATCCTACGGTGGCTTAAATTACGTCCTCGCCGACGATCCGTCTCACAATGCGTTGATTCGATTCGACAATCTGTTCGGCAGCAGCGCGGGGCAGATCGCCATCGGCTCGACCATCCAAACCGCTTCGCTGTCCATCTACGTGACCCACCGCGACGCGCACGACTGGGTCAATGTGCATCGGATGCTTACCAGTTGGTCCGAAGCGTCGACCTGGAACACGCTGACCAATGGTATCTCGGCCAATAACGTTGAAGCTAGCTCGAGCGTGTTGTTCTCGATCGATGCCGGGCAAACCGGATGGGTAACGATCACCGGGTTAACGTCTGTGGTCCAAGATTGGGCAAATGGAGCGTTGAATCACGGTTTCGCATTCCTCAGCAACAACGCCGACGGTTGGCGGTTCCATTCGTCCGAGTTCAGCGACCCGGCGCTGCGACCCTACTTGACCATCGGTTACGCAGCCCCACAGTTGGCCGCCATCGACCTGGACGCCAACAACAGCTCCGGTGCAACGGGAAGTGGCTTTGCAACGAGCTTCACTGAAAACGGTGGCGCGGTGTTGATCGCCGACAGCGACGCAACGCTCACCGATGCAGACAGTTCGCACCTAACATCGCTAACCGTCACGATCACCAATTTGCAAGACGGAGCATTGGAATCACTGGCTGCCAACACCACCGGCACATCGATCAACGCCAGCTACGACAGCGGCACAGGCGTGCTGACACTCAGCGGTAGCGACTCGGTTGCCAATTACCAACAAGTTCTACGAACGGTCACTTACAACAACACCAGCGAATCACCAGCGACAACCAATCGGTTGATCACATTCCAAGCCGCCGATGCATTTGTTCATGGAACGGTCGCGACGGCAACGGTCAGCATCACTGCGGTCAACGACGCACCCGTGCTCGACAACAGCGGCGACATGACGCTGTCCACGATCACCGAAGATCAAACGACCAATAGTGGCAACACAGTCGCCTCGATCATCACCTCAGCCGGTGGTGATCGCATCACCGACGTTGACTCAGCAGCCGTCGAAGGGATCGCCATCACGTCGCTGGGCAGCGGCAACGGCACATGGCAGTACTCCATCAACAACGGCAGCGACTGGCTGACCGTGGGGAGCGTCGCTGACAACTCGGCATTGCTCCTCCGCAGCACCGATCTCGTTCGCTTCGTCCCCAACGCCGAAAATGCCACCACCGCCGATTTCACCTTCCGCGCCTGGGATCAAACCACTGGCACCGCAGGCACCAAAGTCGACGCGTCCACCAATGGCAACACCACCTCCTTCAGCACCGCCACCGAAGTCGCCTCGATCACCGTCACCGCAGTCAACGATGCTCCAGTGCTGGACGCATCGCGAACTCCTGTTCTAAATTCGGTCAGCGAACATGCGGGGCCGCCGTTGGGTGCTGTCGGAACGCTGGTTTCGAGTCTGATCGATTTCGCCACGCCAAGCGGACAGGTTGACAATGTGACCGATGTCGATGCGGGTGCAAACACTGGTATTGCCATCACCGCAACCAATGCTAATCACGGTACCTGGTGGTATTCGATCGACAATGGTTCGACCTGGCTGCGAGTTGGTAACGCCTCGCCCGGTTCCGCTCGATTGCTCGCCGCCGATGCGAACACTCGGATTTATTTCGAGCCGACACAAAGCACTGAATACAGTGGCACGATCTCCAATGCGATTACGTTCCGGGCCTGGGACGGTACCTCGGGCAGTAACGGTGGCTTGGCCAATACGAGTACGAATGGCGGTACAACAGCCTTTTCCAGTGCAACCGATACGGCGGCTATCACCGTTACCAATGTCAATGATGCACCACGACTTCTTGGTGCGGATTTGATCATCAATGGGCAATTCACAACGGACCTGACTGGGTGGACAACATCCGGGACTGTCGTCCCTTTCAACCAAACTGTGATTTTCGGCTCGTCCAATCAAGTAGGCCCGCACTCGATTTCGCAAACGATCGCCACTGTCGCAGGCCAGACCTATCAGTTGTCATTCGACTACTCGGATGGACAAGCGGGCAGCCAATCACTGGTCGCATCGGCGACCGGCAACGGCAATCTCTTGACGACCAGTCATATCGTGACCGATGTGTGGGCCTCAATACCGGTTCGCTATACGTATACGTTTGTGGCCGATTCCAACAGTACCACGATCACACTAACCGATACGTCCGACCAATCGGGATTGACCAATAACGGCACCAACGGAATCGACGGGATCGTCGATAACGTCTCGGTGCGACAACTATCTGGCGAAATGGGCGGCTTCGCATATACGCAAGGCGATGGCGCCACCGCAATTCACCCAACGGTCAGTTTGCTGGACTTTGACAGTGCCAATCTCGTCGGTGCCACCATCCAGATTTCCTCAGGCTTCGCGGGCTCCGAGGACGTTCTGACATTCACCGATCAACTGGGCATTACAGGCAGTTACAACTCGACCAACGGCGTCTTGACGTTGACTGGAATAAGCTCGGTTGCCAACTACCAAACGGCGCTGCGTTCAATCACCTACGAAAACACCAGTGGATCACCTTCTGGATCGCGAGCGATCAGTTTCACAGCCGACGACGGGGCGATGACAAGCGCGGTCGCGTCGCGATCTATCGTCATCTCCAACGTCAACGACGCGCCCATCGCCGTTTCCGACGCAGCGACAGCCATCGAGGCTGGCGGAGTTGCCAATGGTACCGCTGGCACCAACCCAACCGGCAATGTGCTGACCAACGACACCGACGTCGACACGGGTGATACGAAGGAGGTGATTGGCGTCATCGCGGGAGCCGAGGCTAGCGCCAACGGCTCAGTCAATGCAGCCGTGACCGGCACCTACGGCAGCATCACCATCGCCGCCGACGGCACCTACACCTACACCGTCGACAACAACAACGCGGCGGTTCAAGCTTTGCGTACCAGCAGCGACACGCTGCAAGACATCTTCACCTACACAATGGAAGACAGCGGTGGCCTCACCAGCACCACTCAGATCACTGTTACGATCGAAGGGCGAAACGATACGCCGCACGACATCACCACAGCAGGTCTGACCGTCGCGGAGAACTCACCGATTAATACGACGGTTGTGGGAACCGTCGTGGGACAGGATGTCGATAGCGGCGAGGCATTCAGCTATTCACTCCTCGATAACGCTGGGTCGCGTTTTCAGATTCATTCAACGACCGGTGTCGTCACGGTAGCCGCAGGCCACCTCATCAACTACGAAGACAACGCCAGCCATGAGATCCAAGTTCGCGTCACCGATGCATCAGGTGCGTTTTATGACGAGTGGATGACGGTGACGGTCACCGATGTTAACGAGACACCGCAGATCATCGGGCCTGACGCCGGGTTGATGTTGCTGCTCAACGGCAGCTTTGAAAACGGCGCAACCGATTGGACGCTCAGCGGTGCGGCTCAGATCACCAACAGTTTGGACTGGGGTGCCGCACCCAGCGATGGCGATTTCTATGTGTTACTCGGCACCGGTAATCAGTCTGGTGGCACTGTGGAAACGACCCTGCAAACGGTGGTAGGTGAAATCTATATTGTCAGCTTCGACTACAACGCCAACGCCAATCCGGGATCGCAACAACTGCGAGTCGAAGCGATTGGCGGAGCAATTCTGCTGAACCAAACGGTCTCAGCAAACGCCGACTGGATTCCCAACTACACGCAGCACAACTTTACTTTCATCGCTGATTCAACACAGACAATCCTTCGCTTCACGGATGTTTCCGTATCGGGTAGCAATCGTGACGGGAACCTTGACAACGTCCGAGTCTCCAGCGCATTTGTTATTGCTGAAAACGCGGTCAACTCGACAATCGTCGGCAATGTGCAAACGATCGACCCTGACCTGGGTGACACCCTGACGTTCCAGTTAATGAACGACGCCGGAGGACGATTCGCGATCGACAGCGCGACCGGTGCGATTACCGTTGCCAACAGGTCCCTGTTGGACTTCGAAACCACAACATCGCACGCAGTAACCGTCCGTGTCACAGACGCTGGTGGTCTATTCCGCGAACAGCAGTTTAACATTCGCTTGACCAATGTTAACGAAGATCCAGTGGCAGTCGCTGACACCGCCACCGCTGTCGAAGCTGGTGGAACGAACAACGGCACCGCGGGTACGAACCCAACCGGCAACGTCCTGACCAACGATACCGACCCCGACGCAGGCGAGACGCGTGAAGTCATCGGTGTCAGCGCTGGTGTCCAGCTTTTAGGCGCCTCCCCCGTCTCCACTCCAATCACCGGCACCTTCGGCAGCATCA
>DNWZ01000192.1 GCA_003506095.1 Planctomycetaceae bacterium
GAGCGATTTCGTTGCCGTCGCCGACCAATGCTTCGCCGATGTAAAACTGCATTCCGATACTCGTCTGTTGGGGGTTATCCGGGTGGTCAAAACTCTCGCAGATGGTAACAAAACGCTCCGATTACGCAATCACCCGCGACGTCTCAGCCCAACAGAGCCCAACATCTGAATTGAATGCTCACTCGAAAACGATCCTGCTGGTCGGCGGTTCAGTGCGAGCCGCAGCGGTTGACGCTCATCGCGCAGGCTTCTCCATTGTGGCGCTGGACCACTTCGGCGATGCGGACCTGCGAGCCGTCTGCCAGCAATGGATCCATCTGCAACGCACCGACGCGTGGATGGACGCCACACCGCAATGCAACGCGACGATCGTACCGACCGGCGGTTTTGATTGGCCAACCGCTGGCCCGCCATCTCACCAAGGACTAATCGCGTTTCCCAGTAAGCCGCAATTCGATGCGATGCGAGACCCGAGAGTCTTAGCCGAATTGGCGAGCGACGCCGGCATCGGGTTCCCGATCACCTTCCAACACGATGAACTCGCAAACGTCAATCCGGCCACACATCACGACTGGATGATCAAGCCTCATGCCGGTACCGGTGGCTTGGGGATCCGATCGCTATGCCATATCAACACCGAGCCCATGCGGCCCGGCGAGTATCTGCAAGAGCGAGTTAGCGGTCGGCCGGTCGGTGTGAACTTCATCAGCCGATTTGGTGACGCAGCGTATCAGACGAAGCTATTAGCAGCCTTTGCTGGTCTGACGCATCGCAAGAACCCCGAACATCGCTGGCTGTACGGCGGCTCGATCGGTCCACTGGGATTACAGGACACGATTCCGATTCACATACATCAGCAACTCTGCGCATTAGGTGATCGCATCGCTGAACGCTTTGAATTGGTCGGATTGTTCAATGTCGATTTCATCCTCACACCAGATCGGTCGCTGGTTTTATTAGAAATCAATCCGCGATATTCCGCATCGATGGAATTGATGCCTACCGCAGGGCATTTAGTCGATTGCCACATCGCAGCTTATGAAGAAAATTTGGGCCATATCGACCGGCAGCAAGCCGACCATCGATTCGCAGCGCTCGACCAGCATGCTGCTGGACCTCATCGCCTAGCCTGCAAAAGAATCGTTTATGCCACGCAGCCGACCCGATTCAATTCTTCCGTTGAAGACCTGTGCAAGATCACTCGTGATCTATCAGAACCTGATGGCATCCAAGTCACCTACCACGACATACCTTCAACCAATGATATTATTCCCAGCGGTTACCCCGTCCTGACCATCATCGCTCGGTATCAAGGCGAGGCTTCATCGGTATCGGCGCAGCGTCTCATTCGCCAAACCCACCGCATCGCCGCACGCATTCGTTACTGCGGACGGTGTGTCTCGATCGCCTGACGCAGACCCTCGATCAGCCTTGCGACTTCGTCGATGGGCAGTTGTTCGACGCGGATTTCACCGCTCAATTGAAGCAGTTCTAGCGTTTCGTCGACTTGGGGTTTCGTCAGCCTTTCCTTGGTCGCACTGACCACGACACTGCGCAAGTATTTTCGCCTATGAAAGAAAAGCGATCGCAACATTTCATGAAAGAATGCTAAATCGGGAATCGCGTCGCGCAAGCCCTGGTCGGTATCGATCCTTACAATCGCAGACGTCACTTTGGGACGTGGCCAAAAGACTTGCGGCGGCAATTCACGCACAATCTCCACCTTGCCCAACGTTTGGATCCAAACGCTCAGCGCACCATAATCCTTGGTCCCTGGCCCTGCGATCATTCGGTCAGCCAATTCTTTTTGAATCGTGACGACCATCACTTCGGGCATTGGCGTCTCGTGCAACAGGTTGCTGATGATCGGCGTGGCGACGTTGTAGGGCAGGTTGGCAACTAATAAAAATCTCGCCGCCGGGCCCATCTCTGTCATTCGCTCGCGAACCGCTTCCATCAATTCCGGCCGAAAGTTGTGCTTATTTCGCAGCGCGTCGCCTTGAATCAATTTTACATTGCCACAGGTCTTCAGCTCATCTGAAGCGAGTTTAAACAAATGGTGGTCAATCTCCGCCGAAACGACTCGGCCGGCCTGATCGCTCAGTCGAGTCGTCAACGACCCGACGCCCGTACCGATCTCCAGCACGACATCGGTCTTGCGCAGTCCTGCCGACCGTGCGATCAGGTCGACCAGATTCAAATCGATCAAGAAGTTTTGACCAAAATGGCTCTGCGGCGTCAGCCCGGCGGCCGATAGCCGATCGGACAGATAACGCGTGGTTTGTCTTTCGCTCATCGCTGCCGAGCCTCCATTTGACGCTCGATGTACTTGGCTAAAATGTCGGTTTCCAGGTTAATTGCGTCACCAACACTGCGAATGCCCAGCGTGGTGACGCAAAGGGTGTGCGGTATCAACGCGACGCTGAATGTGTTTTCGATGACGTCGACGACGGTGAGGCTAACGCCGTCCAGAGTGACGCTCCCTTTGGATGCGATTTGATTATCCAACGGCTTGGGCACTTGAAACCAAAGCTTGGCCCACGGCGGATCGGGNNAGCGCGTCGACATGGCCGCTGACGTAATGGCCACCGAGTCGGTCGCCGACGGCCAACGATCGTTCGAGGTTAATCAATCCGCCGGTTTGCAGACGGCCGAGGTTGGTGCGAGAGAGCGTTTCTTCGCCCGCTTCGAAGTCCAGCACATTGCGATCGCGGGCGACGAGGGTCAGACAGCATCCGCCGCAACAGATGCTGTCGCCGATCGCGACGCCGTCGGACACAACGGGCCCTGCATCGATCCGCAATTTTTTGCCGGGGTGCTGGTCGACCAATTCGACCACCTTACCCATCGCTTCAACCAAACCGGTGAACATCGAACTTTGAACTTTCCAAGATTTTGAATCCGGTCTTGGGCGACTGTCGCCTGGTCATCCGGGCTGGTATTGGACAGAATGCCGAGCGATCCTCCAACGGGGCGGCGACGTTCGACCTCGGGACTTGCAAAAAAACATTCACCAATCCCCTCCATTTGGACTGTAAAACGATGACCCTGATCGAATCGATTCACGCTCGACAAATTTTGGACAGCCGCGGCAACCCCACCGTGGAATGCGAAGTCCAGCTGGTCGACGGCAGCTCGGGACGTGCCTGTGTCCCCAGCGGTGCCAGCACCGGTATTCACGAAGCTTGGGAATTGCGAGACGGTGACAAGTCGTTTTTCCTTGGAAAAGGCGTCACCAAAGCGGTCGCAAACATCAACGGCCCGCTCGCTGATGCCTTAGTCGGGATGAATGCGTTGGACCAATACGCGATCGACAAGGCGATGANNCGATGATCGACATGGACGGCACGCCCAACAAGAAAAACCTGGGAGCCAACGCGATTCTCGGCATTTCGCTGGCAACCGCCCACGCCGCCGCCAATTGCACCGGCCAACCGCTGTACCGATACCTCGGCGGACCAGGGGCTCGCCTGCTGCCCGCGCCGATGATGAATATCGTCAACGGTGGACAGCACGCGGACAATTCGGTCGACGTGCAAGAGTTTATGGTGATGCCGCTTGGATTTGAGCGTTTCAGCGACGGCCTGCGAGCCGGTGTCGAGATTTTCCACAGCCTGAAGAAGGTGCTGCACAGCAAGGGATTGAACACCGCTGTTGGCGACGAAGGTGGTTTTGCACCCGATTTGGCCAGCAATCAAGACGCGTTGGACCTGATCCTGCAAGCGATCGAAGCGGCAGGATACAAGCCCGGCGAACAGATCTTCATCGCCTTGGACGTCGCCGCGACCGAGTTCTATGACTCCAAGACCGAAAAATATTCGATCGACGGCAAGCAATTGTCGGGCGACGAAATGGTCGACTTTTTGGCCGCGTGGTGTGCCAAGTACCCGATCTGCAGCATCGAAGACGGATGCAGCGAAGACGATTGGACGACTTGGAAGAAGCTGACCGAGCGACTTGGCAACAAAGTTCAATTGGTCGGCGACGACCTGTTCGTGACCAATGTCCAGCGGTTGCAGCGCGGGATCGACGAAGGAATCGCCAACAGCATTCTGATCAAGGTGAACCAGATCGGAACGCTGACCGAAACGATCGATTCGATTCAGTTAGCGGCTCGAAACGGCTACACCAGCATTTCCAGCCATCGCAGCGGCGAGACCGAAGATTCGACGATCGCCGACTTGGCCGTTGCCATGTCCACTGGCCAGATCAAGACCGGTTCGGCTAGCCGCAGCGACCGCATGGCCAAGTACAATCAATTGCTGAGAATCGAAGAGATGCTTGGCGATGGCGCATTGTATGCAGGTCCGTTGTTCAAGCGTCGCTAATCAATACGTTTGATTGCCCGCACGCGTGAACGTTCACGGATCGAATCATGAAAACGCTTATCGCCGAACAACCGCTGATGATGGCGATCCTCTTAGGAGTGATCGCCGGAGCGGCGCTGTTCGGGTGGTTGCAAACCGGCAAACGCGAATCGATGTGGGTCGGTTTCGTGTTCTTGATCCTGATCCCGATCTCGTGGGTTGTGTCGGATCGATGGGTGACCGACCGCGAACAGATTTTGGATGCGATTTATGCGACGGCTGACGCAGTCAAGCGAAATGATTTTGATGCAGCCATTCTCGTAATCGAACCGCAGCAGCGGGAATTGATTGCCGCGGCGAAAGCTGATTTGTCGCGGTTTCGTTTCACCGAAGCACGCGTCAATAAAATGCGTTCGATCGAAATGGTACAAGGGAGTGAACCGCCCGAAGCCGAAGTGGATATTTCTGTATCGGTTAAAGTCAGCGACAAGAGCGGCCAGATTCAGGATTTTCCTGTACTGCGACGAGTGGTTCTGCGGTTTCGAAAGGCAGACGATGGCAAGTGGTATGTCTACAACTACACACACATGCCGATAGCAGGAGCACCGGATATGTACAGCCCCAATACAGGGCGATAGGAAAGCCGCACGAAGAGCCCAATGCAGTAGACTGACAAGTCAAGGGAGGGAGTCTTTTGACTCGCTTATCCCGAACAAACATTTCCTCTACCCAGAACCCGCGAAAAGCGGATTGTCGATGCCCGGAACATTTGAAGATTTTGGATTACGCTTCCTCTACCCCGACAACTGGACAGTTGCGGCACGCGAAGAGGATGCACGCTGCGAAGGTGTGACGCTCGACCTGCCAGCTGGCGGATTCTTTTCCGTCACACGGTATTTTGATCAATCCGAACCGGAAGCATTGCTCAGCGAAATCGCAGGGGCGATGAAGATCGAGTATCCTGAAATCGAAACCGACGCGATCGCGGTCAGCGACGATGACGACTTCTTCATCGAATCACGCTTCTATTACCTCGACCTATTGGTGATCAGCCGCGCCACGGCCATCGAATCAGGTGACGACATTATCGTCGTACAGACCCAAGCCGAAAGTCGCGAGTTCGATTCCGGCGAAAAAGTTTTTGAGGCGATCATCCGTTCGCTGAGGGAATCGATTGAGGACGCGGAGTAGGTTTCTGAGGCTTCCTCCGGCCCCTCTGTCCCTCAAACAAGCCGGTGCGGAAGGCTTTATAAGGTTGACATAAGGTGGTCCCGTTTTTGGGGCCACGCGACGCCTAGGCTTCAGCTTTTGAAGACTGCTTCAAATTGGCAAGGTGAGAGACAGCCAAGCGACGTGCACCTGCGTTGGAAGTTTCAGTAGTCGATGAATTCCGAAAGCTTATTCAATGCCGTTTCATAACTTCCGCATTCTGTCATCTCGAGTTCTGTCTTGATCGTTACGACACAACTTTCGATGAATACACTGTCGTAGCAGTCGCCGGCGCGGCTCATGCCCTGACGCATGGAAGCTCGACGGAGGATTGTTCGATACTTACGACCTGCATACCGACCGCCGCGATCCGAGCGGTGGAGTAGATACTTCACGACAGTTGCCGAGATCGAGCCGGCGTTGGCTGAGTCGGATTACTTGGCCAGGCCCGGGGCTGTTGATTGCGTGGCTCGTTATCGGGGTGGATTGGCCAATCTGCGAACACAATTCACCCGGATCGTGGAGCGGGCCGGCAGTAAGGCGTGGTCGAAAATGTTTGTCAATTCACGATCCACCCGGCGAACGGAACTGCAAGAAAGATTTGCCGATCACGTGGTGAATAGCTGGCTGGGTCATTCTGGGGCAGCGGCGGCCAAGCTTTATTTGCAAGTTACCGATGAGCATTGGGCCCGGGCGATCGGTGCGGGTTCCCCTGCCGTGATTGAGGGGGTGGCAGAAACACGGGGAAAACTCGATTCCGGTGTACCCACCGGTGTACCCATTGCTGACAACCACGGCCCATCACCGAAAGGTGTGGACATAAAAAAACCTCGGGAAAACCCGAGGTTTGATGGTGTGTTACACCTTTCTGATGCCTGCGAAATGACCCCTA
>DNWZ01000182.1:0-6057 GCA_003506095.1 Planctomycetaceae bacterium
GTCGACACCGAGCTGGCCAAATGCGATCAGACCGACACGATTGCGACCAGCCGCGGCTTTCGTCCGGTCGAACAACCTGCGGTCGCCCGCCAGTATTTGCATCCGGCCTCGATGGGCGATGCGGCAAGCTCAGCGGGTCAAACCGTACCAGCGGGCCAGGCGCAGCGTCGTGCGGCGACCGCCGCCCAAATCAAGGCCTTGCACACGATCGCCAGCCGAGCCGGCCTGACTCTCGCCAGCGAACTACAACAGCAATGCGGAGTCAGCAACCCGCAGCAACTCACGATCCAGCAAGCCAGTCGCATGATCGACCATTTGAAGCAATCGCTCACGCCCACCCCGGCGTAAGCGATTGCGATTAAGAAAATCACCTGCCCAACAAGTAGCGGGTGATTTTTTTAGCTACTGGCTGGCATTTATTTAACTGAAAACCGGCGATATCGCAAACCACGCTCAACCGGGGAAGGACTCCACACAATGCCCAACTTCTCACCCCCAGTGGGCAAAGCCAGGGTTTTTAGATGCGAAATCGTCAGTTAGTCTCACGTATTTAACTAATTACTCCGGCGTCGGCCACCGGTGCGCGCAAGCCTTATGTCAAAACTGACGAAGAACAGTCCGCGTACGTTTTCTTGCCCAAAGGCCCCAGCCCAGCGGGCTACGATTCTGGAACGGCCACGTTGACGGATTAATTCAATCCGTGAATCGAAGATTGGCTGCACGCCACGTATCCAACCCAGAAGGCGGTGACGCGTCAGATGTAGCCCAGATCGAAACGGGTGCGGTCGCCAAGTATCGCTTGGCACTCTTAAAATGCAGGTTGAAAATCCGGTATGATGCGCCTCGAGGTAATGTTTCAACACGGGCACAATGAAAAGGTGTTTGGTCACAAATGCGACCCGAAATCATCGATGATAGGCTGACAGTTGAAGAATGCGGCCAACTTGGGGCGCAAGCGGCAGAAGAGATGCAATGCACGTCTATACCTATATCGGAGCTAGATCAGATTGGCGTCTCCGAGATGGTTGATGAAGCGAATAGATCGAGCCGACTGTCCGGTTCAGTTGATACTGAACGTAAATATGCGTTGTTTCGACTGCCTGATTCTCTGTCCCGAGCCTGGTCGCCGTCAGAGGCTATCTTGGTCATGCCTTGGTGTTGGGCTGGTGACTTTGGGGCTTCAATTACGCTGTCGGTGCGTTTCAAAGAGAGCAACGTGACTTCGATGCTGTTTGTGCCACGAGATTCGAGTTTTGTGAGTGTATTGGCCAAACGCGAGTTTGTTGCAATATTCGTGAAGGGTGCAAAAATCATGGCTGCCTACACGATCAATTTTGAATCGCCACTAGCAGCAAGAGTTCTTCTATCGCATCTGCAGGCCGCTCGCGAATCGGTACCGCAGATTTTCCGAGACGACAAGACTCACTTTTTGGAGGTGCTGAAGGCGCAAAGCGTGTATCTGAAGCAACATGGAAAACCAACTGATCGTCTTTCAGTTGGTTGGGCCGTTGAGTTTGCTCGTCGGTGCCACATCATCAAAACCATCATAGGTGACCCTGCAACGAGGAACGCAATTCAAAACGTCTCCGATGGGGAATCGACGATTTGCCGCATTGTTCAACAGGTTGCGGAGCATTTGCCGAGATTGCGCGACTGCATTGATTTTTTGCGAGATGGCGACCATGGGCTAAGCGTAAACCCGACACGTCTACTGTACCATCTTTCTGAGTTGGCTCAAGATTTTCCTGAGGAGTCTGATCGACTCTCGTTCTTGCTCATTTCACTACTGGAACTGGCGATTAATTTCGACACGTCCCATGACGTAGGAAAGACGGTTCGATGGCTGAAACCGAACGGCGAGGTTGCTGAAGTTCAGATTGTGCCGAGCGCGTTTCCAGACGGTTCGGATGCAATCGACTATTGGCCAGAAATAAATTGGTCTCCGCCATTCTGGTTTGGATACGGAATTGCCTTCACTGGCGAAGACTTCCCCGTTTCCACCTCAGAGATTGGGAGAGAACTGAGTGCATTTCCGCAAGCAGAAGATGCCAACGAGTCACTCGAACACGCAGATTTTCTTTTTAAAGAAGCGATGGTCGATAAGCGTGGAACGATTCCATACGAGGCTTCTGTGCAACTCCGTCTTGGGCCGTTTGAGTTTGTCCAGTTAAGCGAAGTTGGAGACGACATTTACGTTACTTTTCGGACGACGGATGGACGAGTGTTAGGCTCTATTATCAGCCTCGACACTGGATCAACTTATCTCGAATTGCCTCCAAGTGTGGAATGCGATAACGGTACGCGATTGCGAATTGAGGCTGCGATTACCCTGCTGATAACAGCGATCATTCGGGACTTTTTTGTCGTCGAACATCGCGAGCGCGTATTCACGGAAAAACGAATTGAATCGCGATCGAAAGCAGGCAAACAAATGCCGAAGCAGCGAATTGTCTATCTTCCCCGTGTAAAGTACACGCATAAGCCGAATCTCTCGGCGAGCAAGAAACAACTTGGCCAAGCGGAACGAGCTTCGCATTTTGTAAAACCTCATATACGCAAGGCGGCATCTGCCTCTGACTATCAGAAAATCTTAGCGGAACGTTACAATATTCATGTCCCCGAGGGATACACGTTTGTTAGACCACACGAACGGGGACGCCATAAGCGGGAGACTGTTTATCGGAGTCGATCTGCGATGCAATCTCTATTCGTGGAGATGGGCCCGACCACGTCGAAGGGAGGAAATCAGTGGTTTCAATTCGAGCGTGATGTTTGTTCGCTAATGCAAAAACTTGGCTTCCGAATCAAGCATATCGCGGCTGGAAGAAATGGCGATAAAGGTATCGACGTTCTGGCAGTGAAAGGTTCTGACATCGACCTCGTTACGTGGGTGATCCAGTGCAAATGTTGGAATCCGAAACGAAAGGTAATGCCAGCAACGGTCCGAGAACTTGCAGGCGTTTTGTCCCTACGTCATGCGGGGACTAGGGGGATGATAGTCACTACAAGCGACTTTTCGTCCGGCGCGGTTGAGGAGGCAGAGCGTCACAGCATCCGACTCATGGCGGGCGAAGAGTTTGCTTCACGACTCATTGACAGTTCCGAGTAAACGCGGTCAGCCACCCGATCCGTCGACCAAAGGCTATTCGATGCTCCGGTGCCCGATTTCGGCGAGTCAATTCGCCAACGCTCCGGGCGATGAAACCGGAGCAGGCTATCTGGAAACCGTTTCCGCGCGTTGGTGTCCGCGAAGTGGTGACACCGAAGCGATTCCCGCCGTGAGCTAGGCCACCTCGATCGATGCAACCGAGGTGCGTTTCCGAAGCCACGAATTCGCGTCGGTATGAGCGTTCTGCAAGCCATTGGGGGGGGCATGACCTAGCCACAGCTGAACACTGGCGTTAGAATTTCGCCACAGCGAAACGAAGACGGGTCGATATTGGAGCGTCGCGATGGCCAAGCTTGCAAAGAAACAATGGGAGTTGCACGGATGGGAACGTGGCAAACAACTTAAAGACAAGGAGGGAAACCAAGGTCACGCATTTCTAGCCCGAAAGGTTACAGATCCAGACGACGAATACAATTACATCCTGAAAACACTCAAAAGACAAACTGAGCCTGCCCGACGTGCCATGTTTCTCAACGAGATATCGGCAATGGCTACACTTGAGCATCCGGGTGTCCTACAGGTCGAGATAACGAACGCACAAGATTATAAAGGGGAAGTTGAGCTGTATCTCATAACACGCCTGCTACAAGGCCCCGATCTGGAAGACTTGGTAGAGCGAGGCTTGCCTTTTCAGGAAGCGATAGAGATGACGCTGGGAGTCCTTGACATTTTGAATCACTGTCATCAACGCGGCGTGATTCATCGCGACATCAAACCTTGTCATGTATTCGTTGAAGACCGAAAATTTGATTCACCGTACTTGATCGATTTCGGGCTCGCGTACAACGAAGAACACCAACTGAGTGACGCTGCAACCGCAACCGACCAAGGAAAAGGCAATCGATTTCTCATTGGCCCCGAGCACTTGCCCGGTGCAAACCTTGCGAACCGAAACGCCGTAACGGATGTGACGCAATGCGCGGGGCTGCTCTTCTTTGCCCTAACTAAACGTAATCCGGGTGTGCTACGCGACGCCGACGAGAAGAAGCCCCACCAGCGACATGGCGACTGCTTTGATGCGTCAATTCCTGGTTGGAAACGCGACTTAATAAACCGAGTTTTTGACAAAGCCTTTGAGTGGCACCCGGACCGAAGATGGGTTTCAGCTCGGTCTTTGGCCGATCGCTTGCAGGCTCTACTTGAGGACAAGGAGAGCGATGAAAACAGGCTGCGTTCCAGAGCGGCGAACGTTCTGAAGAACTTGCAAATTGAGGAAAGAACCAATTGTGTAACTATATTCGCGGACATGTCGAAGCGACTGTTCGAGACGGTCGACGTCGTACTCAAATCGATCGTCGAAGAGATGGGGCAATACCTTACCGTCAAATGCCAACACCCTTTCAATCACGAGAGTCGATGTGGACTCCGGGGAGGTGGATTCGGCGTTAGCGAGACAGGTCAGACGCAATACCGGGCCCTTATCTCAATGACGGCAAAACAGGTTTCAACGACGGCAAGCGAGGCTACAACGATGAACCCTAGCTACAGACGCTCTATTGCTGTGACGCTTCATACGCAAATCGAATCTGATCACGTTTTCGTTGCACTGTCTCGCCCATACACCGGTAGCTCTTCGATCTATACGAACAACCAACCCAAAGAAGTCGGTCGCTGCGGGATTGGTGACCTTGAAGGTGTTCATGACATGAGGTCCGGTCTTGAAGAAGATTTCCTAACGCTCACTAGGGAAGTGCTGGAATAAGCGTTGGCGCGGGTCCATCGCTATCCCAGCGAAAGAGAGAAGCTGATGATGCCCAAAGCTAGCTGAGTAACAAATCCGTCAAGTAGACCAGCTTGAATGCAGCTTGATAGACCGAAGCAGACGACGTCAGTCTGAGTTGACCTAAGTTGGACAAACCCCAAGCTCGCACCGATCGCCGTTCAGCGATTTGGTTGCGGAGAGCGGCGTAAGTTTCCTACTGCCGCCAGTTCGCTCCGGTGGCTGACGCCGGAGTCGCTGCAATTCCTTCTTTGATTCCTCCTGCTCCGCATACTTGACGCAGAAGGGGGCGTGGTCTTGTATGCGAAAAGGTTTCGATTGTGGTTAGGAATTGAACGCGGTATTTCCGGCGGCTATTTGGCGATGTGAGGGGAGCGTACTCGCGCTTTTGGAGCCAGTAACTCCAGCGTTCGTCTGGGCTTGCGTATGCGTGCGATTTCTAGGCTCGTCCGATCGCCGCGAGGCAACGTCGCTAAAGTGGCTGAAATCAAACCGCTGTTGCCTTGCTGCTGCATTTATCAGTCTGGGATCAGGCGATTTCGAGATACGATTGCATCAGCTGAATCGATTCGGTGATGGGGGTTAGTTGATTGATCGCGTCCATGACGAAGCACTGTCGCCATACGGCAGTGTGAATCGACAAGCCGTTTGCGACCGCGAAGATTGATAGGTCTTCGCGATCGTTTTCGGTTAACGACTTGATTGTTCTCGGTGTGTGACGCACTGTGCGATGCTTGGTGCCGTGGGGCTGCCAGGAGAATGGGACTTTGCTATCCGAGTCAAACTGTGCGGCAATGTTGGCGTGGCGAGTTGCCCCGCCGGTTAGCAATACCGTCAACTGCTGCCAGTTTCGTCGCGCAGCCCGGTTGGACGCGTCTTTCATAAAACCGACCTGCCAAACCTTGCTGGCCTGTTTGTTAAAGTCGCTAAGGAATGCTTCCAGGCATCGCTGTGACTCGCCCACAGGCAGATCTTCGAGTTCAGCCAGTTTGCTGCCGCCACGACGTTCGGTGCTGTCGTAATAACATCGAATCGGCTCAGTCGAATTGCGCGGCACAGCGACGATCGACATCTCAGTGGTTCCAGCGCCCATGTCAATCATCAAGTACATTCCCGATGAAACGATCGGCTCTTGTTGCAGCGAGATAATCGGTGCAATGGTTTCCGG
>DNWZ01000182.1:6076-22820 GCA_003506095.1 Planctomycetaceae bacterium
GCCAGTGCATAGGCGGCATGCCCAATTCGATCGTACTTCTGCTCCATTTCAGCGTCCCCCACGAAGGAGGTGGGAGCTGAAATCTGAAGCCGTAATCGATCATGCCGCCAGCTCGGATTGCGGTCGAACATCTGTGTCAGCGCCCAAGCGATGTACGCGACAACCAAGACCTCGATTCTCTGTGCTAACTCAGGATCATCGGACAGGTCGTCCATCAGTTCCGCCTTCAGTGAGCCGTAGTCCATTGCGGTTGGCATTCCGAAGCCTGTTGCACCGAAGTAGAGCCGTCCGTCTTGCTCACGGATTATCGATGGCGACGCTTGGCTCGGGTAACCCGGAACCGCTTCGTCGAACTGAACGATCTTGCCCTGCGGTTCGCCCCAGTATCTCTGGACGACCTTGGTCGAGTGGGTTCCATAGTCAAAACCGATCACTGACAACCGCGGAGGATTGCTGAACGCTTGAATCTGCGAAGTAACATTCATTTCGACACCTCCTGCTTCCCGGCTTTGTGAGACACACGAACTACGCAAATGGCGATCGGATTGTCATTGCTTACTCGCACTAACTTGCGTTCATCGAGCTTTTCGATTTTCCCGCGATGAAGAGCAATCGCCTTTTCGATTTGCCCGCGGTTTAATTGGGCCGCTTGGGCTTGCCCGCGGATTTCGTTGGTCTTGAGCCTTCGACTCTTGATGGCAAGGTGATATTCGTGTTCAGCGACCAATGAGTTGCGTTTGCGAACGTGAGTTGCCTGATTCTCGATGGTCTCGCGGCGTCGCAGTTCAAGCATTCTTCTCAAACTCTCCTGCTCGATGGAGGCCCATGCGGCTTCAGGCATCACCGGCGGAGCCTCACCCATCCATAGTTCTCCTTGCTCCACAACCATCGAGATCAATTGACGTCCGCACTCAGTTTCAACGACATGACCGCTTGGATGGGCGACGGCGATCGTTTCGATTAATCGGCGATCACGAATCCCAAATACCTGTTGCGGCACCAGGGCGATGAAGTAGTCGCCTTCGTCGAGGCCAGGACATTCGTTGGGGTCTAGTGCTATATGTGCGGCACCAAGTCTGGCAGTCGCTGAACTCATCTGCTCTGACAACCCTTCGATCGCGGCCTGCATCAGCGGGTGCGATGGGTTGATCAACTGCAATTCACCATGCTCGAATGCGGCCTCGCCCGAAGTCGTAAATCGTAGGACATGGTCTAAGGCAAGAAACGACCAGTAACTTCCTTGCTTTCGGGCCGCATCCTGGACATCCCGCCGCAGTTCATCGGTCACTTTGATCGCGAACGTATCTTCGCCGACGTGATCGACTTTGACCGACGGATGTTTCGTCCGAAAATAAGTTTCGAGCACTGACAGCATCGACTTATTGCTGACGTATTGGCCGTGCTTGCGGACCCGTCGCAGTTCTTCGCGGACATGCTCTTCGTGCCCGAACAGTTGCGAGGCCTTTTCGGAAAGCTCCTCGATCATGCGGTCGTTTCGGGATATGGCGTTGGCTGCTTGGTCGGCCCGCTGATGCTTCTCTTCCTCAGTCAAAACCGATAGCTTGCCGCTGCGATAATCGTTCAGCAATGACTTCATATGGTCGCCAATGATCGCCTCCAGCGACCCGACGCTGCGTTCGAAAATGCCGATGCGCTGATACAGCCGATTTAAAATCTGGTCTTCTACCGTTCCTGACATCACAAGATTGTGGATATAAATCTTGTCGCTCTTCTGCCCGAGTCGGTCGATGCGGCCAATTCTTTGCTCGACGACCATCGGGTTCCACGGTAGGTCGTAATTCACTAGGTGGTGGCAGAACTGAAAGTCGAGGCCTTCGCTACCGACCTCTGTTGACACCAACACCTTTACCGACGGATCGTCTTTGAACATTGCGATCCGTTTACCACGCTCGTCTCGATCGGGATTGCGAGGATCCGATGCGACTGATCCATCAATCCGCAGCGCTTTAACTCCCATCTGCCTCAGTCGCTTTTCAAGGTACTGCACTGTCCCTTTGAAGTAGGAAAACACCAGGACCTTCGCGGACTCATCCGTTGCCCAGATTCCGCGAAGGATCTCATCAAACTTGTCAAACTTTGAATCAGGACCCGACCACTCCGCTTCGTTGAAGCCCGGTGCAGTCGCGGTTGAAACGGCCGAGTCGATCTCGCTCGGAAGAATGTCGGTCAATTCGGTGCTGTCGTCATCGCGTTTCCCGATCGTGCAACTGGCATAAGCCGCTGGCAGGCAGCTTGCTGCCTGGCGCGCCCGTGTGATTTGGCCCCACGACAACGATGACGAAAACCATCCACGTCGCCCGTTCGAATTCACGATCCGCTGGTAGGCTTCGTCTTCCTCGGCGGTCCAACTGCAGATGTTTGGCATCGCGATCCGCTGGGGTGCATCCGGAATCACGTCACGCTTTCGCGTCCTGGTCAAGATCGTCCCGAGCGGATGAAGGTCCTGGATGCTCCGCTCAATCGCAACCCACTCATCGCGTTTCGTAGGAGCCGCTGTTTCAAGCGACTCGATCAATTGTCGTGCGAGCGGATCAATCGCCTCATCGCTCCTGCCATCAACCAACACGTGCCTTAAGATCTTTGTAATCAGTGGCACCTTGGCCGGATCTTGCGTTCTTGCCAAGCCGCTTGCTTGATGAAGCGGCGCATGATACGCCAGCAATGCATCGAACGTCCCCGGCTCACGAAACTCCGTCGGGCGAAGTGCCGCAAGCAGGTTAAACAAGTCGCGATTATCGAGCTGAACGGGGGTCGCGGTGAGAAACACCATGGCCTGAGCCGCTTCGCAAAGATTTCGCAGCAGGGCATGTGTTTGCGAAGTCGCATTGCGACCATGATGTGCCTCATCCACGATAACGAGATCGACATTTCCCAGCTTATCGAGCAATACGCTCCGGGCACGCTTGGTGCGCATTGCCTGCATCGAAATGATGCCACGGATTTTGCTTTTCCCGGGTCGTTGTGTGAAATCGCGAACCTTCTCTTCGAACGATCGGCCGTTGAAGATGTCAAAGTCTTGGTTGAACTTTCGGCTTAGTTCGTTCCTCCACTTCTCGCGCAGTCGCGACGGGCAAACGATCAACACGCTGTCAAGCGACTGCCTGGCCTCAAGCTCCGTCAGGATTAACCCTGCTTCGATCGTTTTACCCAGACCGACTTCATCAGCGATCAACAATCGTCGATCTGGTGACTCAAGCATCTTGAGCAGCGGTTTGTATTGATACGATTGGAAAAGGACACGCTGGTTCTGGTAGGCATAGATCGTCGAGCTGTTGGTATGACGAATGCGCTCGATAGCCAAAGCGGTCCGAACTGCACTCAGTCGGCCCCAACGCCCTTCGGCCGCAAGCGACTGAAGCGTCTCGCTGTCGCTTGCCAACGGTGCTAGATCGCTTTCCAGCATACTTTTGGTGCCCGAGCCGAAGCGGACGTTGTAGAAGAAGTCGCCAAACTGGCGGATCGGTTCATCGATGATTTGGCCGACATCATTCGTAGCTTGAAACAGGACGCAGTCACCTTTGCAGAACATTGCTTGAGCCATGAGATGATTCCTTGAGAGATAGGGTGGATGAGCCGACGGATTGAAAACGGGACAATATAAAAAGACAATTCGCGAATGGAAGAATCGCAACAGATCGGTTCGTTAAACAGGTCGCTGCTGTGCCAGCTTGCGATAAAGTTCGTTGCGGGTTTTGGCTTGGCGACCGTATTCGATGTAAGTTAGTTCTTCGTACCAGTGGTCGAGCTCGATGACTTGACCATGCTGGGTCGCCCATTCACCCAAGGCGGTGTTTAAAGAATGTCGCCACGACAGCACTTCGATCTCGAACCCGAGATGATGAAAAGCTTTCAATGCCGGCAAAAAGCCGGATCCTTCGAGATGGCCATTGCCATCGCCAGTGGCAAGGACAATGACACCAGGTGTAGGCGGATTCGGCGCAACCTGGCGAAATATTTTATATGCCATCTTCGCGATAATCATTTCGTCAACGCCTTGCTCTGTATTGCTTCGACAGCCCAATTCGCAAACCTCAAACTGAATGCCTGAGCTTTCGGCCTGAGCCTTCACGCCCTCGCCGCGATGCAGGCCCGCAGCAGCGTAACCGCTGCCCCAGACTCGATCTTGCTGAACGAATTGTCGTAAGTTTTCGAAATGCACTCGAACATCAGAACACCGCAAAGGACCTTCGCCCTTGCTTGCCGCAACGGTCTTTGCACCGATCATGATATTAGACATGTCTAAGAAGAAATGGACTGGTCGGTCGCGATCGTCTGAACGACGCCCGCACGTTCTTGATCGTCCGGCAGGCGGTCGAATACCCAAACTGTTGAACGCAGGAACGGGTGCGAATCGAATCTTTGAAGCGGTGAATACTTTGCTCATTTTGTTTCCTGAGAATGGATTGAGATTGCCGGTCAAGCGGTTTTGGCGGTCGGCGTGAAAGTGACATCCAGGGCAGATATTCAAACACTCACGAGTGCTTAAGTGATTTCCTATAAGCCCACACCCATATGGTACGGGCGACTCATTCCTATATCAAACATTATAAGAAAAATATTTCATTTATAGATTGTTACAGTGCGGCTAATTGCGTCGTTTGAAAACCTAGAGTCAAAACTGGCATTTTATAAATGCGTTCATTTGTCGTTTCATTTCTATTTTCATTCCTAATTAATTTCCTAGTGGCTAACTCTGCCGTTCAATTCTTAGCGTCGCGAGGATTTTCATAGTCGTCTTTCGCTTCGCGAATTAACGCCGGACACAACTTTCGCGGAGCGAAAGGCGACTATTTTTGTGCGATGCTTAAGCAATTCTGAACCTCGCTGGGTTATCGCGGAGTATGCGTGCCTCGCGTTTCCGCTTCCGGCCTTCGCTGATCAAGCCGAAGCGATAGGCGATAGGCGATAGGCGGTGGCGATCAGGCCGATCTGCTCTACCTGTACAAGGTGTGTTTTTGGAGCTGTCCACCGACCGCGGCACTGCCGCCCCCCCCGATCGGCTCTATGTTTAGGCCTAGGTCTCGATGAGCAGAGCGTTTGCCCGTCAATTACTAAATCGTCGCAGGGGTGACATCGGCCTCTTTGGCTATGCCTTACAGATGGTGTTGCGATATGGATACGTTGGCTAATATGCTTGGCAGTCACCAAAGCAAAGGGAGGGCGTTGGGGCAACGGCGTGAAGCCCTTCCAACTGGCGAGTTACGGGCAGGATGGTGGTCTGTTACGACGAAAAGCCGTTGATCGACCCATTTGGCCGCGCACTGGCGACGCCCGTGCGTCGGATTGCCCTCGACAAATAGGGAGTTCGTCCTGCAGGCGGATAGTCGTCTGTCGCTCGCCGCAAACAAAGCAATGACCGACAATGTTAAAAAACGGCGACGAGCGGCACCATCAACTCTCCCGCTTTGGGTTTGCCTTCGGGCGTTCGGGGGTCCACCAAGCAAGCTCGATGATGTTGGCCGACCTGCGTCAATTGTTGCAATGTTTGCCGGCAGCTGGGATTTGAAAAAGGCCTTCAGGCGACCAGGGCTCGGTCACCTGCCGTGGCAAACATGTCGCATGCGTCTGGCAATCGCTCGCGGGAACATAGTGGCCGCCAGTGGCCCAAAAATCGCCCCAGATCAATCCGGCCGACTGCCAAGTGGTTTCTGCCTCCTTGTTGCGTTAAGGCCCTGCAGGGCGAGCCCAGGGCCGTCTTTGCTTTGCTACCGTCTCACGCTTGGGTGGCAAAGACTCGATGGACGTTTCGTGCCATTCGCCAATCCGACCCAAGCACAGGCGAGCAATCCATTCTCGCAATCAAGATCACCGGCGAACGCTCGTGTAAAATCGGCAACCCAACCTCGGCAGTCTGGGCGAATCGTGTCATACCGATTTCGAAAACGAGCCACAACCTGTTGGGCAAGGGATCGAAGCGATCCCGCCCCAGGTCCTTGTAGTTTTCGTAATCGGTGAACAAGTCGTCGGCAGCGAGTTGGCAAAGTGCGGTTAGGCCCAGCCAGGTACCATTGCTCACAAAAGTTTCTGCTCTTTCGCCAAGTCGGACCACCGGCCCAAAGCTAAGCCACTGAGCCGCAGGCCAGCAACACGAGGACCGTGTCCGCTGTATCGACTCGACGCCCCGCCACACCGGCTCAAATCAAAGCGATCCACGCGATTGCCGGCAAGGCGGGCATCGAAGTCGCCAGCGAACTCGGCCAGCACTACGGCATCCGCAACCCACAGCAACTGAGCATCGGTCAGGCCAGCGAAATGATCGCCCACCTCAAGCAGTCGCTCACGCCCACAACGGCGTAAGCGATTGCGCATATAGAAATCACCCGCCCGTTATTGGTGGGTGTTTTTTTTTAGCTACCAGCGGTCTGCTTCACCGGCAGATGTCGATTCGCGCATGGTTCAGCTTTTGGTGCAATCCACCAAGCTTGCCCACTAAGGCCACTTGATGCCACGCTCAGGTGTGGCATCGCCACGGAGAACTTGCACGGATTCGAAAAGATTGCGCTGGCGACGCTCGGCTATCTGGGGTGCACAATGCCCACATCGCTGCGAAGAACAATAAAGCCCTGGCGTTCGCCTGAGTCGCTATGGCTCGCAAATTCACGCTAAATCCCGAAAGCCTCATGCGGTAATATGCCGTTTACGTCGTGGTCGAGAGAGAAGTCGGCGACACGAAAGTCTACGTTGGAAATACCGGTTACGGGCGGCGGTGACGATCACGACCGCCACGTCACGCCGTGGCTTCGGCTTCGATCCAATGCTTGGCAATTTCCTGCCAATTAACCTCGGAGAGAGCACCCCGTAGCAAGTCAGCCATCACGCCTGCATGATCGCCGAGCACAGTGCTCGCTGCATCTTCGTGATATTCCTTTATCTGTTGCGACAGCTCGTAAACATCGTCGGCATTAATGGCCAACTGCTGGAAGTGCTCGTAAGTGCCTTCCTCGTTGTCCATCCACAAATTGATGCACCAGGTCTCGTAATTCGACCAACCGTTATATTTTTCGCTCATCGGGTAGACCTTAAAGCCACCGAAACGGCCGACGCAATACACGCAGCCTTGGTAGCTGGTTGCGTTGACCCAAAAATGTGTGGCGACTGGGCCGAGGTTCAATTTGTGCTCGAATCCCGGTTTCGGTAGCGAGGGGATCGGATAGAGACTAGACTCTTTTCGACTATCTGACTCCCATGTGACCGACAGGAAAATTCTGATGAGCAGTGTCTTGGACGCCGTGAAAAAAGTCCTTGCCAAAGCAGGCGAGCCGCTCCACTATAAGGAGATCACTCGTCGTATCATTACTGATGGGTATTGGGATTCGAACGGGAAAACACCTGAAGCAACGGTTAATGCACAACTATCTACCGATATAAAAAATCTGGGCAAAGAATCTAAGTTCACTCGCCTTCGGCCAGGTGTTTTTGCATTGAATTGCGCACCGTCCGAGGAATCACCGTTGGCCAATAAAACCGAGTTAACCGACGAGTTTGTCAGCGTAAGCCGACTTTCGTTCACTGACGCCGCAGAACGGATTCTGGAGCAATTCGGAAACGCAAAGCCCATGCATTCCCGCGACATCACCATGAAAGCACTCGATCAAGGCATGATCCGGACCAGCGGTCGGACGCCCGCCGCAACCATGTACGCTTCAATACTAGAGGAAATTCGGCGTTTTAAGAACCGCGGTGAGCAACCGCGGTTTTACGTGCCTGGTAAGAGTATGATTGGATTAACGAAATCGCTTCCTGTTGGCATTCCTATGCAGGTTGACCAACACAACCGCAAAGTGCGAGCAAAGGTTTATGCCCAATTGCTGGCCATGCCATGGGGTAAGTTTGAAGACTTGGTCGGCCTCTTGCTCGCCAAGCTTGGCTTCGATGAAATTGCAGTAACTACACGGAAGAGTGACAAGGGAATTGACGTTCGTGGTACGTTGGTGGTTGGTGATGCAATACGCATTCGAATGGCCGTTCAGGTCAAACGTTGGAAAGACAATGTACAATCGCCTACCGTACAGCAAGTGCGTGGAAGTCTGGGCGCTCATGAACAAGGGCTAATTGTTACCACTGGTGACTTCAGCCCAGGAGCAAGGAAAGAGGCGAGGCGAATCGATACTGCCCCGGTCGGGCTAATGAATGGGCAGCAACTCGTAAGCCTTATGTTGGAACATGAGTTAGGAGTGAAGAAGACATCCTTTGATCTTTTTGAGGTTGTGCATGCCGAAATTGTTCATGCTGGGAACCAAAACGATTGTGACCAAAATGGCTTGTTAAGCGATAAATAACTTTTAGTGGCTGATCGTTGAAAAACAAATACGGCTCACGTCTTCATTTTGTTGGCTACTGTACCAACTCCATCAGTTTTTCATAACTATCGACCACGTCGTATCTGACCTGGTCGCTGGTCAATTTCGCGAAGAACTTGCGCGCACAGTCGATCTTGGCTTGCTCGATTCGCTTTAGCTCGAGCGAGCTCATGCTGCCTTTGGTCTCGGCGATGAAGAAGACGTGCTTGACTTTGCCTTGCTCGAAGGCAATTGCCCAGTCGGGGTTGTAGTTGCCGACGGGAGTTGGAATCGAGAAAGCCCTGGGGAGCTTGGCGTAGACGACAACCTCGGTGGATTTGTCGAGCGTTTCGACGAACTTGCGTTCGCCTTTGCTGTCCGTAATCACGTAGTCGTAGACATGCCGGTCGGCTGCGTACGCTGTTGAAATGTCAGCCTTTTTGTCTGCAGTGAAAATATCGGTGTAGTGCTGGCCATCAAGCGGGTTGTAAACGAGATGCTCGATGATCACCGTTGCTTTCTGCTCGTTCATCAGGCGAGCGGCTTTCGACAAGAACTCTTCCGGATTGATGCGGAAGTGCTCGAATGTGGTTGGGAGAATCTTCGACAAAATCCGAACGACGGTTTTCCGGGTAAGCTGCGTCGCTTCACTGAGCTTGCCGACTAAATCGTAGCGGATGTCCGTTGAGACGGGGGCGTCCAAGGTGTCGGTCTGGTTCTCGCGAACTTCAAACGCGGTGCGGTTCTCCAAGTCTTCAACCGTGTTAGCATCCTTCTGTATCCCGCGATGCACCTCGTATCGCAATTTGCTGACGTGCAAACTCTGGTTCAGCGCCGCAACGCAATTCGTGACCAATTCGTCGGTCTCAAATTCGACGGCGTAGACGGCTTTGTGATTGATCCGATTCCATAGATCTTGGAACTCTTTTCGATCCAGATTCTTCTGATTGATCGGATTCCCCTTGGGGCTGCGTCCGTTACTGAAGTCGGGAAGTTTAGAGTCGTCAAAGACGCTGTCGATAAGCCGGAAAATTGGCTCGGCTAGTGGCTTCAGCTCCTCCGGCAACTCGGCAAGGGTTCCGGACGATTTGGCTTCGTGATACGTCGATGTGATTCGGTCTGCATCGTCGGTGTAGTCATTCTTCAGCAGATACCGATAAATCTGCTTGGCCATCTTGTCGTCAACAATGGTGTCGACCACCGTGCCAGACTCGGTCTCGGTTCGTAGCAATTTGCCCGTAAAATACTCTTCGCTGGCGAAGCGGGGCCGAGCCGAAAGTGACTCGCGCATTTCACCTTGCAGCTTGGTCACGAATTCCTGAAAACTTTCGTTGGCGACCACGGTCAAGACATTGACGTCGTGGACGATCGTCGGATCATCGATCCGCTGCCCGGTGGAATCGACACACAAACGCAGCCCACGACCAACTTCCTGGCGGCGGGTGACGTTCGAGCCTTCGTAATCCGTTGGCTTCAACATCCCGATGACAAACACGTTCGGATTGTCCCAACCTTCCCGCAACGCTGAGTGCGAAAAGATGAAGCGAACAGGCTCTTCGAGTGACAACAATTGTTCTTTGCGTTTCAAAATCAGTTCGTAAGCGGAGACATCGTCGGTTTCACCCTTGGTTTCGCCCGATTTCTTTACAGCCGGATCGGTAAGCTGCCCCTTCTTGTCGATCGAGAAGTATCCAGCGTGGGTTTTCGCCACATCAATGCCATCGAGGTACTTTTGATAGGCCTCATCCTCGGCGAACAGGGTCCGATGCTCCTCGCGAATCTTGGCGTACTCTTCCACAAAGTATCTCGCGTAATCGCCGTCGAGCTGATTGCCGTCGCTGTCGTAGCCGCGGTACTTGGCAACGGTGTCGATGAAGAACAGCGACAAGGTTTTGATCCCTTTGGCAAAAAGCTCCTGTTCCTTCTCAAAGTGGGCCTTGATGGATTCGCGAATTTGAAGGCGACGCAGCGTATCTTCGTTGTCGTCGCCACTGGCAGTTCCTGCGATCAGCCGTTCGCCATTGGTGAATTCGACAAACCCTTCCCCGAATCCCTCCACACCACGAGCATCGATCTCGGAAACGACAAAGCCCTTGTACTGGTCTAGTTCACCCGAGGCGACGTACAAGTCGGTTCCCTTTTCAACCAGCTTGCGAATCCGCTTGATGCCACCGGCCGTTTTCTGCTCGATCTCGAGGACGCCCACCGGCGGCTTGTTCTTGCTTAGCCGGATTCCCTCGAGGTAAACGTAGCCGTTGGTTCCCTTCAAGCCTTTGGTTGCAATGCCACGAACGGCAATCTTCTTCACGAGTTTTTGGTTGTATGCATCCAACGCATCCAGTCGGTAAACTTTGTTGTGCTCGACCCGGTGCGTGGCCGAATAGCGCAAGATCATCATCGGATCAAACTGCGCCAGCGCCTTGACGGTCTGCGTCCCGCCCATTCGCTGCGGTTCATCGAGGATTAAAATCGGCTTATTCTTCTTCAGCACGTCGATCGGACGGCGCGACTGGAAGTCGTCCCTGGCGCTGAACATGATCCGTGCTGCGTTGTTCGCCGCGTCCTCCTTGAACGCGTTGAACGCCTGCACGTTGACGATCATCACATTGATGCCGGCATCCGACGAAAAGCTCTCCAGTTCGTGCAACTGTTGGCTGTCGTAAATGAAGTACCGAGCCCGCCGGCCGTACTGTTCCAAAAAGTGTTCGGCCGTGATCTCGAACGACTTCTGTACCCCTTCCCGAATCGCGACACTGGGGACAACGACGATGAACTTGTTCCAGCCGTAATGCTTATGCATCTCGAACATCGTCTTGATGTAGCAGTACGTTTTCCCGGTGCCCGTCTCCATTTCCACGTCCAAGTTGATCTTGCACGTTGGATTGGAAACCAGCGACGACGACTCAGGAATATCCTGTTCGAGCTGAATCCGCTTGATGTTGGCCAGCAACTGCGCGTCGGTCAGCCGCAGAGCCGCATTACGAAAACCCTCGAGCTCTTCCCCGTCAAGCAACGGCGTGGGGGCAGCAGTTTTATTGACGCCCGGATCAATCGCGTATTTCGGTGCGTTGATCAAGGGCTGCCCCGTGAAGCAGTCGATGACTGCGGCCACCGCGTCGGTCTGGTAGCCTTGAACTTTGAATTGGATCTTCATGATTTTTATTCGTACTTCTTTACTTAAAACTTGCTGCACGCCGTATCCTCGTAAACCCTTGTTTTTCAAGCGTTTGCGAACCAGCCTTCATTCTTGGCACGGCTATTTGCCGGGTTTCTATTCGTAAAATTGCCACGCTCAGCTCCCGTTCTGACCAGCCGAGGCGATCCATTTGGGGGACTTTCGCGACCCAGCGTTGACAATTTTCCCTTCTTCTCGCAGTGCCGAAAGCAAGTTGCCAACCTTGTTGCTCTGCTGCTCTTCGTCCAGCAGCTCACTCAACTTACCCGCCAGCAACTGGTCGATATCTTGGCGTGATGCCGAGCCGAAACGCTGCAAAAAATCGAGGATGAGCTGCTTGTGATGCTCGTCGTCGAGGGCTCGGGCACGTAGGTAGGAAGCCTGATCGTCGGTCGCTGCAGCTACACGCGACGAGACATGCAGCCCAGGACGCCGACCTTCAATCAGCTTGGCGCGACGAAGTCGTCGAACGGCATTGTCATCAATCGGCAAACGCTTTTGGACTCGATCCAAAGCAAGGACGTCTTCGAGCGGCAGGTCCGTATTGGCAATCAATGCTTGGCTGTAAGCTGGATCCACGATCGCTCCGGGAATCGTTAAACGTACCGTGCCAGGTTCGGAAACATCGTAATCCGGAAGCGGGAAGAACCTTCGCGCCTGCCCGACATACATGCGGTGGATGCCGTAGCCGAGCGTGTCGATCATGTTCAGCCGCGTCATGGCCTGCATCAGGAATGGATTGCGATACTTGCGAGGTGTCTTTAGGCCCAGCACGTAATCTTCCGGCTGGCCCTCAAAAAAGTCGCCCGAGTTTTCCAGAACAAGACGATCAAGCATTTCCGTGACAACGATCCGAGCCCCCAGACGGTAATCCTGGTGTGCGATGCAGTTGTGGATTGACTCCAGCACAATCTTGCGATCGTATTTTGCAACCTCGACCGCAATCAACGAGTCCGCAGGGAGAATCCGGATCTGCACATTGCGAATGCGTTCGTACAACGCAGACGTCGCCAGCAAGTACGGTGGCGTGAATATCTCATTGCCTTGTTCCGGACCTACCAGCTTCCAAACCAATTGTGCCAGGTAGGGACTCAACAGGTGCGTTGACGTAGATTGACCGACCAGCAATAAGGCGGCACGAGTGATCTGGCCATCGATGGTCAATGACGCGCGGTCAAGAAATGTCGGGTCATCCCAATTCGCAACGTCGCCCGGTGCCAGCGATTGCGAGTGCTTGATCGCAAAGTTCTGGCGAGCCTCTGCAATTGCCTCTTCCGACAAATGCCGACGCTCGGCACCTGGAACGATTGCTGCGGTCCAATCGTTCTCCAGAGTCTGACCGCGAATCTCATCGAGTTTGGAAATGGAAAGCGGTCCTAGGCTTTCGCCGCTGCGAGCGTAGTAGTGGCCATTCCAACTGATCGGCATCCCGCGCGGGGCTGCGGGGATTTCAAACATCAGCACGCGGTTGTCGTTAACTGTAACCTCATGGATCTCGCGAAAGCAGATGGATGGCGAGGTCCCTTCACTCATTTGCTGTTTCAAAGCGTCCAACCGCGCCCTGTCACGACGGTAGTTGCTGTCGACAATCTGGCGAGTCTTGTTGTCAACGCCGAACACCAACCAAGCTATCTCGATATCTCGCAGATTCGCTTCGTTGGCCAATGCCGAAACGTACTTGCCAATGTCGGAAGTTGAATACGAGTCGCCGACATTCTTGAACTCCACGACTTCGCTCTCCCAAGCTGCGATCAGCCCGGTCAGCGTCTGCGATAGCTCTTGTTGCGACTTCGTCATTCGTTGTTACTGCAAAGGGATCTGAAACGCGGAGTCGCGGAGGTTCGCGGAGTAAACGAGAGACGTGCAATGTCTCCGCGATTCTCCGCATCTCTGCTTACCCCGCGTTTCAAAAACAAGTTAGAGTGATTTCAATTGAGTGCTAGGTGATAGTTGCTTGAAGATTTGTTCGACGTTGATTTTATCGGCGTCGGTGGCGAAGCACTGGTCACGGAAGACGGCTCGCAGGGGCGACTTGGCTGCGATGGTTTTGACCAGCGATTCGGGGACGTCGGGGTCGAAGCAGGCAACCAGGTCCGGTGCGGCATGTTCGCTGTCGTTGACGAAGAAGACCTCGCAGTCGTCGATCTTTTCCGACTTGATTGGCAAGCCCAGATCGACACCGCAATCCAGCAGCACCTGAAACAGCAAATCTTCCGCTGTCCGATCCGGCTTGATGTTATCGACTAAGCCACTCAGCATCGACTGCGACGTGTCAGCCGGCGAGTAGTAGACGTCCTTCATGTTGGACGAGTCGATTTTTAGAACGCGAAAACCGCTGGGCCCTTGATGAAATAGGTCCGGCTTGCCATCAGTAACACTTTTTTCAGCGCGTCGTATGCGATCCCTACTAAGAACGGCCAGGTTGGAATATCCAGCTTTACTCGCGGCACTTGTTTCGTCCAATTCCTCTGCGATCTGAACCATTATAAAACGACGGTTCGCGTTATCCTTCGCATTTCGCATTTTGCAGAAGGATCGAATGCGCTGTAGTAGACGAACCGGCAAAGAAGTCGACAATTAAATCATCACCAGATGTGACCATTTCAACAAGCTCTTGAATGACAAGTTCGTCCTTTGGAAAGTCAAAAAGATCGCCGTCCATCAGCGTCCGTAGTCGCTTCGATGCAGCACGCCCATCTTGGTAAAAAACGCTGTACGGTGTTTGCAACTCCCGGTCGACAAGGTATGACTTGATACATGGAACTTGCGTCTCATCCGGTCCAAAATGTACCCGATCATCATCAATCCACGATTGAAGTTTTTTAGGGTCACTTGTCATCCAACCCCTAGATGGAACCTTTACGGGCTTTTTTGTCGCTGGATGAAGCACTTCATATTTCGGTCCGCCACCACCGGGCCAAGATATGTTGTCGGGAAAATAGATCCCACGTGAATCGACATGTGAATAATGCTTGTTGGCCTTCGAAGGGTGCCCGTCAGGCAGTTGCCTAAACCATTGCTTCAACGCCTGGGTGATTGCCGCGTGGTTGTTCTTATGAGCTGCACTTAGCTTTTTAAATTCCGAGTAGATTTCATCGAGCCCCTTCTTTCGCTGACGCCAGGTTATTTGCTTTTCACGTAGATGCTCAGCGCTTTTCGCATAACAAACGATGTACTCGTGAGAAACTGAAACCAAGCGTGAATCGTTTTTCTTGCCGGCGGCCCAAACAAAATCCGCAATAAAATTCGACTGACCAAATATTTCATCCATCAAAAGTCGCAGGCGTGGGTGCTCACCTTCATCGCACGAAACAAAAATCGCTCCGTCTTGAGTTAAAAGAGGCCGCGCACGTTGAAGCCTAGGGCGAAGCATTGAGAGCCAATCCGAGTGAAATCTCCCGTTCGATTCGGTGTTTGCAACAAGCCGTCCATGATTAATTCCATGCTGGTTTGATCGCAACAGGTAGTCGTCGGCATGCTCGGAAAAGTCGTCTTGATAAACAAAGTCGTTTCCCGTGTTATACGGCGGATCGATGTAGATCATCTTGACCTTGCCCAGAAAAGTCTCTTGCAGCAGTTTCAGCGCTTCCAGATTATCACCTTCGATAAACAAATTCTTCGTCGTATCAAAGTCGACGCTTTCTTCGCGGCATGGCCGGAGGGTTTTGGCGATCGGAGCATTTGCTGCCAGCATGGCTTCACGCTTGCCGGGCCAGTTGAGGTGATAACGCTCCAGCGGTCCTTCAACGAGTTCGTCGGACAACTCCTGACGCAGCAGATCAAAGTCGATTTTGCGCGTGAGCTGGCCATCGGAGCCAGCTGCTTCGGTGACGCAATTGGGGAATAGTTCGGCGATCTTTTCGATGTTGGACATAACCAGGTCCGGCGAGTGCATTTTCAGTTTTTCTGCCATGATATTCTCGGGGGAACACTAATCTTCGCTAATCGAACACTAATCGTTTATGAGTTGATTAGTGTTCGATTAGTGCCCATTAGTGTTCCACGCTTCCTCCATCTGTTAGTCGAGATATGGTTTGATTCACTTCGCGAAGTCGGCTATTTAATTCGACTCGACGGTTAAACTGTTTTTCGGTACTGATCTTCTTGGCGAGGCGTTCTGCGTCACGGCGGAGTGCCAGAATCTCGCCGTGGCGCTCGACGTGGGCACGCAAGCTTTCGCCATCGAGGGCCGGCAGGTCGATCATCGAGCGGAGCAGACTGGCGTAGAGCATGCTAAGGTTCAGCGATTGTGGTAGGGGGCGGCGGACAGCGTCGGTGGGTTGCCACGGTCCGGTAGCATAATGGCTGATCACCCAGGCTTTGGAATCCGCTTCGCTGGCCCGCTTATACGCGGCGGTTTGCTTGACGCGGGAGCCGCAATGGATTTCGTGAATGGTCGGGTTGGGAATCATTTTGTCGATTGCTAACAAAACCGCTTGGTCTAACTCGTTCCCATTAACATCGATTTGGATGATCTCGATTTCAAGAACATCAGCAGTTGCAGGTAAGTTCAGTTTGGTTGTTCCGAGCTTGTACTTCCATGCGACCCGTTTCACCTGTTCTGTGAAAAGCTGTTTCAGCTTGCGATTATTGGTTACGCCCGCATAGAAACGCTCTTTGTTTATGATCTTTCCGTAATGCGTCTGTTGAGGCCATGCGAAGAGTTTGCCTTCCTCGTCATTCATTACTCACCCCTGTTGCGGATCGTAGATGACAAGAAATGCGATTAGCTCGAAATCGTCGAGGCCTTTGATTTCTCCTTCGAGTGCTGTCGTTGGTCCGCCAGAGAACAAGCTGTCCATGTCCGATTCCTCCTTGCGGTCGATGATGCTGCCGATCGCAGCGTCAAGCAGATCGCTGTAGAACTTCATATCACGGCCGTCATCGGTTGCGTCATTGAACGGTTTGCAAACCTCTTCGACATGCTTCTTTCTGCCCTTGCAGGCCGCGCGGGCAAGATCCAGAAGTCGCTTGACTTCCGTGTGGTCCACGACGACGTCACCGGTGTTTGACACGTAGACGAGGTAGTACGGATGCAAGCGGTTGTGGCCGCCAATGTTGACGTTGGAGTCAAGGTTGCGAAGCGTGAAAATGACGCCGGGGTGCAGCCCCTTTTCAACATCCGCGGGAACGACGCTGTGCATCCCATTGGGGACGTTCGCCAAATCGCCGGTTTCTTTGACGTAGGCCAACAAATCCATGCGGAAATCGTTCAGGCCAAGATCGGTGATGGAAACGCCCGTCTTGAGGTCTTCCATTTCGATGACTT
>DNWZ01000318.1 GCA_003506095.1 Planctomycetaceae bacterium
CACCGATTATTATGCGATGTTCGCGTTATTGAATGCCGCCGACGAACCCGAACACGAAGTCGCCGATCCCGACGTCACCGCACGTCGTGAAGCGATCATGGCCGAGATTCGTCAAATGGAGGATCGTTTGATCGAAGAGCATTTAATGTCTGCGAGCGAATCAGAAGCGGGTTCGGAAACCGAGATCAAAAAGGCGTTTGAAGAGTTTGCTGCAGCAACTCGAACCGCGGCTCGCGACTGGCGAGTCGTTGTTCCATCGGCAATGGAATCGACCATGCCGATATTGACGGTTCAAGACGATGGATCCGTCTTAGCATCTGGCGATGTGACCAAGCGAGAAGTTTATCGTTTGACTTTTCCGCCGCTGCAGAACGGGTCGGCGTTCACCGCGATTCGGCTAGAAGCATTGCCCGATGAATCGTTGCCAGCCAGTGGGCCGGGGATGGCGTTTTATGAGGGTCGGCGCGGAGATTTTTTCCTCAGCGAATTGGCGATGTCCGTCGGCGACAACGTGCTGAAACTAGAAAAACCTTCTACCAGTTTTGGCAAAATCAGCATCGGCAGCGGATCGGCGGACGCTGGCAATGTGATCGACGGCGAGGGTTCGACCGGATGGTCGACCAGCGGCGCCGAGGGCCAGGCGAATCACTGGGTTGCGAACTTTGAAAAACCTTTTTCACCCGACGCGCCGTGGACGATCGAAATGGTCTTCGAACGTCACTTTGCCGCTGCATTGGGACGATTCCGTATTTCGCTGGCAAGCGGTGATGAGGCTAGGGCGCTAAAGTTTGACGCCGCGACAGAAGCGGAATTGGCGAAGTGGCAAAGCGCCCCGCAGGCTGCCGCAGGACCGTCGCTGGTCGATTCGTTACAACGAAGATTCTTATATGATTCGGATCGGATGAAAGAGCATCGCAAGCCGATTGAAAGCTTAAGTGCAAAAATGCCGGAGCCCGTGCGAACGTTGGTGATGCGTGAGCGGCCCGAAGGCAACGAACGTGTGACGCGGCGTTATCATCGTGGCGAATACTTGCATCCTCGCGAGGAAGTCGCGCCTGCGGTGCCGGCGATCTTTGCAAGTACCGACGGACCGGCGCCGACCAATCGTTATGAGTTCGCGAAATGGTTGGTCAGCGATGCCAATCCGATGTTTGCTCGCGTGACGGTCGATCGTGCGTGGAGAGACTTTTTTGGGCGAGGGATTGTCCATACGGCCGGCGATTACGGGACGCAAAGCGAACCACCATCGCATCCGGCGTTATTAGATTATCTGGCAACGCGTTTTGTCAGCGATGGGATGTCGATGAAGCGACTGCATCGTGAAATCGTGATGTCCGATGCCTATCGTCGCAGCAGCCATCGTCGACCCGAAGTCTTTGCGATCGACCCTGAAAATAAACTGTTGGCGATCGGCCCACGTCGACGTCTGGAAGGCGAGCGGATTCGCGACGCGATCCTTTCCTCCAGCGGTTTACTTGCTCATCGCATGGGCGGGCCGAGCGTGTTTCCGCCGCAACCGGCTGGAGTAACCGCGCGAGCTTATGGCAACGTTCAATGGAATGAATCGCAAGGTGCCAATCGCTATCGGCGGTCAGTCTACACCTACGCAAAACGGACCGCACCCTTTGCCGCCTTGGGTGTCTTTGATGGTCCGACGGGCGAGACTTGTTTACCCCGGCGCGACACCAGCAATTCGCCATTGCAAGCGTTGACATTAATGAATGACGCGATGTTTATTGAAATGGCGCGGGCGATTGCTGATAACGTGGCCAGGGAAGTCGATCCGAGTGACAAGCAAGCAACGGCATCGGCAATTTTCCGTCGACTTATCACACGGCCACCGACTCAAAATGAAGTGACAGCGATCGTCGACTTCCACCAAGCGATCGAAGCCGACGATGCGTCGCGTTGGATGTTGGTCGCGCGTGCTTTAATGAACCTTGATGAAGTGATCACAACACCATGATTCCTGAACCGCTATCACAACTAACCCGTCGTCAACTCTTCTCGTCCTGCGGGATCGGAGTTGGCAAGATCGCGCTGGCATCGATGTTGGCGACCGATCGTTCGTATGGGTCGAGCAGCGACGGCTTGCATCACGTGGCCAAAGCCAAACGTGTGATCTATTTGTTCATGGCTGGGGCGCCGAGCCAACTGGATCTGTTCGATTACAAGCCGAAACTGGTTGAACTGGAAGGCAAACCGATTCCCCCATCGGTGATCGCTGGCCAGCGATACGCTTTCATTCAACCCGATGCCGCGGTGTTATCGCCAAGGTTTAAGTTTTCGCGTCATGGTGAATCGGGCGCGGAGATATCCGAGATTCTGCCGCACACCGCGGCAATCGCAGACGACTTGGCGATTATCCGCAGCGTTCATACCGAACAATTCAACCATGCCCCGGCGCAGTTGTTGGTCAACACCGGCAGCCCCATTCCGGGGCGCCCCGCGATCGGATCGTGGTTGACTTATGGGATTGGCAGCGAAGCGAATGATTTGCCAGGATTTGTGGTCTTGACCAGCGGTGGCAGTCTGTCTGGCGGCGCGGCGATGTGGTCCGCCGGTTTTTTGCCCGGCGAGCATCAGGGCGTGCCGTTTCGCAGCGAAGGCGACCCGATTTTGCATGTTGCAAATCCGACGGGCGTTTCGCTCCAGACTCAGCGCAAGACATTGGACCTGATCCAGCGATTGAACCAGGATCGATTGTCCGTCGTCGGTGATCCCGAAATCGCGACCCGAATCGAAGCCTATGAGATGGCTTATCGTATGCAAAGCCGTACGCCTGAATTGATGGATTATTCGGGCGAAGATGCTGCGACGCTGGAGATGTATGGTGCCCAACCCGGCAAACCGTCGTTCGCCAACAATTGTCTGATGGCCCGTCGATTGGCGGAGCGGGGTGTAAGATTCATTCAAGTCTATCAAGCCGATTGGGACCACCATTCGAACGTCGAAGGCGGCTTGAAAAATCAGTGCAAGATTACGGATCAAGCGTGCGCAGCACTGATTAAAGATTTAAAGCAGCGTGGGCTGTTGGAAGACACGCTGGTGATTTGGGGTGGCGAGTTCGGACGCACGCCGATGGTCGAAGCGAGCGCGGCGCTGGGACGGTCGGGCGGTCGCGACCACCACCCTCAAGCATTCACCATGTGGATGACTGGTGGCGGCATTCGCATTGGGCAAACGATCGGCAAGACCGACGAACTCGGGTTCCATCCGATTGAAACGCCGGTGCATGTTCACGACATTCAAGCGACGATATTGCACCAATTGGGGATCGATCACGAAAGACTAACGTTCAACTATGCCGGGCGTCCGTTCCGTTTGACTGATGTGCATGGCCATGTGATCAAAGATCTTGTGTAGGGCCTAATCGCTAAGCCACTTGCCGATGGCGAAAGCAATCGACCAAGTGATCGTTCACCATTCCGGTCGCTTGCATAAAGGCATAGCAGATTGTGGTACCGACAAACTTAAAACCGCGACGTTTCAGTTCTTTGCACATCGCGTCAGACGCTGCGGTTGAAGATGGCACATCGGCCATTGTTTTCCAGCGGTTGCGAATCGGTTTACCCGCGACGAATTGCCAGATGAACGGGTCAAACCCACCAAACTCTGCGCAAACATCCAAGTAGGCGCGAGCATTGAGAACCGCCGATTGGACTTTCAACCGATTGCGAATGATGCCCGGATTTTCCAATAACTTGGCACACTTCTGATCTGAATACTTCGCAATTTTCTCGGCGTCAAACCGATCAAACGCTTCGCGGTAATTCTCTCGCTTTTTCAGCACCGTCTCCCAACTCAGTCCTGCTTGGGCCCCTTCCAAGATCAAGAACTCAAACAGTGATCGGTCATCATGCAGCGGCACACCCCACTCCGAATCATGATACAACTCATAAAGATCCCCCTTCGCCCAGGGGCAGCGAAAGGGGGGATGCGGAAGTCGATTACTGGTCGATTTTTTGTTTGTATTCATTTTGCAGAGCAGCGGACGAAAGGCAATCGCAACATGGTTCAACCTAACCGATTGCACTGCCTTCAATCAACGCCTGGACTTGCGGGTTGGATGCCGAGCGATTTAACCTAAACGACTTGAATTCGGCCGACGGGCCAAACGGCAGAAAAGAGCCTATCCATCAAACGGGTGCAAAATTTCACCATTGGAACTCCGATGAATAAAACGCTTAAAACTCTATGTGGGGTTTTGGTTTTCATGCTCGCCGTGGTGGTTATACCGAGTGCAATTTTTGCAGACGAGCCTTATAAGCACGCACAGAAGATCGCAGAGCTGGTTCAGCCGTTGTTAGATTCGGGTGCGATCCAGGGTGTGAGTATTGGTGTTGTCGATCAAGAAAAACACTGGATTGGAAACTTTGGTGTACTTGCCAAGGATCGTCCGACACCGCCAACGGACGACACGATCTATGAGATCGGATCGATCAGTAAAGTATTCACCGGTATCTTATTAGCGGATGCCGTGCTTTCGGGCGATGTGACGCTGGCGACGAATATCGGTGAAATACTGCCGGAAATTGCTAAGTCGAATGCGGACGTGGCGTCGTCGATTCAATTGCGTCATTTATCGACACATGCGTCTGGGCTGCCGCGAATGCCGACGAACATCGCCCCGTCTGATCCCTTGGATCCGTTTGCCGATTACGACCGGCGTCTGATGATCGACTTTATGAAAACGGTGAAGCTCGGATCCAAGCCTGGCGAGCCGTCGGAATATTCAAACTTTGCAGTTGGCTTGTTGGGTGAACTGTTGGCGATTAAAGCTGACAAAAGCTATGCGGAGTTGCTTGCCAGCAAGCTGGCACAACCGCTAGCGATGAAAGACACGTCGACCGCAGTCAGCGATGAGGCGCGTCCGCGACTGGCACCGCCGCTTCTTGCCAGTGGAGAGCCGGGGCGGGAGTGGCGGTTTGATGCGATGGCTGGTGCTGGGGCGATCCGCAGCACTCCCAGTGACATGCTCCGGTTTATCGATGCAAATCTCGATCCGCCAGCGGGAAGGCTTGGCGAAGCGATCGAGCTGGCTTGGAAGCAGCAGTCCGAATCGAAAGGCGATGCGTTCGCGATGGGGCTGGGGTGGCACATCGCCCGAGACGGTTCAACGCGGTGGCATAACGGCCAGACCGACGGCTATCACAGCATGCTGCTGATCAGTCGGCCACTTCGTGCTGGAGTTGTGGTGCTGAGCAACAGTCCGACTATGGAGATCGATGCGCTTGGCGAAACGATCATTCGGCTGATCGCCGGGATCAAGCCTCAGCCGATTCCGATGGCGGGTGTCGAGGTTGACGAGAGCGTGGTCAAGCGGTTGGTCGGGCGATACCAGCTAGTGCCTGGATTTGTCTTGAACGTGACCGCGAACGGAAAACGACTATTTGTCCAAGCGACGGGTCAGCAGCAATTGACGCTTGTTGCGCAAAGCGAAACGAAGTGGTCGATCGTCGGGGTGGAAGCGGTGCTGGAGTTCGAGTTGCCGAAGGAGGGAAACGCCCCGGCGGTAACGCTGCATCAAAACGGAGCGAGCCCCAAGGCAAGTCGTTTGGCGGAGTGACCAGGCAGGAAGCGAAATAAATCGTTGACTGAAGTCGCTGCTATGGGGACGCGGGGGACCGTATCCGCAACTGCGAGCTCGGCCAAAAGGTAGGGCCGCAGAGTTGCCCTTGGATCGCCGCCGCAAACCGCAACGGCCCGCAGTTTTGCTTTAAGTAGGGCTTGTGGGGTGCTCATTCGACAGCAAAATTCTTGAAAAATACGCGAATTGCTTCAAAATCAATCATTTGCCCTTTTAAAAACCGTTGACAATCAAACTAGGGACCGATAATTTACGTAATGCGATTGCGCACGACGGTTCCTGTTTTCAGGTTTTCCTGTCAAGTCGCATCGCAGTTCTTTTCACTTTTCTCTCGTTTTGGTTAAGGATTCTAAATGAAATCTCGTAGGAGTCAGGGTTTTACCCTCGTTGAATTGCTTGTTGTTATCGCGATTATTGGGGTAATGGTTGGATTGCTTTTGCCTGCGGTTCAAGCCGCTCGGGAAGCTGCGCGACGTATGAGTTGCAGCAACAACCTGAAGCAGATCGGATTGGCGTTGCACAATTACCACGACACTTACCGTAATTTCCCACCTGCGCGGGTTCGAACGGCAAATATGTTCGGTGCGAATACTCCAGACGCCTGGCTGACAAACAATGTCAGCTGGCACGTACGTATTTCGGCTCAAATGGAGCAGGGAACAATCTATGACCAAGTCAATTGGTCGGCATTGAACAATACCGGAACTGCTTTTGCGCCTCACACCCCTCTGCGAGCTGTTGAAATCCCAGCTTACCGATGTCCTAGCGATCCCGGTAAAGGTTCATTTCCGTGGGTCGATCCAACAGGTGTGAGAAGGACCGGATCGACACTTGTTGCCGGTGACGCCCCGGTGAATTACGTTGCGTCCATGGGACATGACGCGCAACTTCGTAATGCGAACCTTTCTCGAGGTTTTATTGCGGATATGAATGTAAATGCCGCTACAAGGACAAATTCCGGTTGGCTTACGATGGCGGATATGATTGACGGTACTTCTAATACACTTGCTGTTTCCGAAATCATCATCGGTCATCCGAGAAGTTTGGTAAACATGACGCTTGGGTCGGGTAACCGTACTCAAGCAGATTCCGATTTAGTCACGACAAGTCTTAATGGTTGCACTGCAGCGTCTTTGGCCTCAGGCGCTACGACGCAAGGTCGAGGTATAGCATGGTTTCGCGGTTATGAAGGCGCCTCCATGATTTTCACAACTCTGATGACACCCAATTCAAATCTTTGGGATTGTGGTGCAAACACAAATGACGTGATGATGGCAGCGCGTAGTGTACACCCTGGCGGAGTTCAGGCCACGTTGGCTGACGGTTCGGTTAAGTTTTTCACTGAATCGATTAATTTCGACACCTGGCGGTTCTTAGGTGGTTCGAAAGACGGCGTTCCCGTAACGTTCGATTGATTCTTCCCTTGAGCCATTTGTTTGTAAGAGCGGCCAGCGTCATGACTGTGACTCTGGCTGTTTTTGTTGTATAGTTCTATCTTGGAAAAAACTACCCTCGGATCTTGTGGCTAGGGGTAACATGCATTTTCACAATTAAGGATTTTCCTATGAGAAATCGAATTCAATTACTTTCGATGGTTGCTATTTCGTCGTTTTTCGCAATTGTGGTCACTGTTGGTTGTGGCGAATCGGCTCCACCGCCTGCACCTCCCGTTGAGGTAACGCCGTCACCGGAATACAACGCAGGTGAAGCTGCTTATCAGAAGCAGAAGTAAAGCCAAATCGAAGACTTGCCGGGCGCGTCAGTCGTCTGCCGTCGCCCGTGTGAATCTTAAGGTGCAAGATTCATGTAATGCATGAGTAGGGAAACTTCCTATCACTTGCATTCGCCAATAGTCTTAGAACAGTTCAGCCGATTGAAAGACTTTCCACTGAAACCGATGCGTCACGTTCCCTGCGTTCAATGGATCGATCCGTTTGATTAGGGGAACTTTGCTTGATCGATTTGGTGAGCGGAGATGGATCGGTGCCGAACTTAGCGGAGCGAAATCGCTTGCTGTAGCGGCATCAACACAGATCCGACCAAATACTCGTCGGCGATTTCGCGACAGAGCGTTGCCAATCGGCGAAACTCGTCAACATAGGTCTCGCCCGGCCCCAAGCTTTCGAACCGACGCACCATTAGGTAGACGCTCAGTTGTTCTTCGGGGAAATCACCCGTGCGGACATGATAGGCGGTCGTTCGCGACTCAAAACTGACTCGAACCTGCGTCTTGCAATCGTCATCCAAGGCGAATTGGATCGCTGGCTCGATAGCCAACATCTTGCTGTTGGGGATCGCGAAGAACTTTTCCATTGCAGGGCTCATCCCGAGCGCTTCTGCTAGCACTTCGCTGTGATTACCGCGGCAGGTGAAGTCAAAACCGAGCACAACGCCAAGGGATTCGCAATCCAACGGGCTGACGGACAGTTCGTAAGGCACAAGTTCCAGCACCGCTTCGTGCTGCAGCATCGCGTCGTCGAGATTTTCCGGATTCACGTAACCGCTGTTAATCCGCCGTGGTTCGATCGAAACCCACCGATAGGGCCCCTGCCCTTTTTCCTCTTCCAACACGAATTCCTGCTTTTCGCGGCCGTAAAAGTGAGCCATCGAAGGAAAGCGTCGCCGGACTTGTTCGAAAAAGTGCAGCACCGACTCGCGCCCCTGGGGCAGGTCCATTTCGGTACCGAGGTTCAGGTTCAGGTAATAATCTTCGCAGTAAGATCCGTAGCCGCTCATCGTATTGCCGCTCATGTTGAAGTCTCTGCAGGGAAAAGAGTGCTGGCTTGGTTAATCGAACGACACTAACGATCCTCCCTTTGTTCGCTTTGAGTAGTCCAGATTGGAGGCATCGGATTGGAGGTGTGAAACCTGGCGTCCCAATGCTGCCCTTCAATTATACGCACCGCGGTGCTGATGATCATGCCCGGACGAGCTTTGCACGAGCCATTTTTCGTCGTAAGGGTGCGTAAATCTGCATTGCCCGGTCTAGTTGTGTGGATCAGGCAGGTTGAACGGTCACCTGCAATCGTGTCCTCAAAGAGACTGGAAAATTTCAGGAATTGGCAAATCGCTCAATTCGTCGATGATCCCCTGGCTGCGTTCTTGGGCGTTCAGCACTTCCATTTTGCCGACAAACAGCATTACCTTGCCCCCCTGCGGGATAGATTCCTTGATCAGTTTTCCCGCTGCCCGGCCTGCCATGTAATTGCTGGTGCCGAGATAGAACTTTCGTTGCGACGCGGGAGCGTCGCTGTCGTGGCAAATCACTGGCATCACCGCCGCAGCGGTATCGATCATTTGCACTTGGTTGTCGGGATCAATCGGACTGATCGCCACCCCGTCAAGTTTCGCTACGGCATTGGTTTCTAAAAACCGTTTTTGCTCTTCCACCGATCCCGAAGACGGCATTTGAACTTCGACTTGCGTGCCAAACTGCTCAGCGGCGCGGCGGCAACCGAATTCGGCCCACACCCAGAATGGGTCGACGCTGTTGGTGATGTACGCGACCTTCAGTCCCTTGCCATCGAGGTTCGAACTTGGCGACAACAGCGGTCCTGCGCCTGCCTTAATCGCTTCTAAGTTATCGCCGAACTGCTGTACATTTTCCGCTCGGATGATTTCGTGAGGGATAAAAATCAGCCCTGACTCAGGGGCGTCGACCGGCTCGCCGCGGGCAATTTGCGTCAAAAACTCGACGCTGCGATAACCGAACTGATAGGGCTGTTGAACAATCGTGCCATGGACATGCCCATCGCGAATGCCCTGCAGGGTTTCTGCGTGTTCGTCAAATCCGACGACCTTCACCTTGCCAAGTAAATCGCTGGACTTTAGCGCAGACAAAATCATCGGCGTATTCTGGCTCCACAAACCGACCAAGCAAGCGACGTCGGGGTAACGTAAAACGGTCGTCTCCGCGTTTTCTTTTGCTTTCGCGTTGTCTTGATTATCCGTCAAAATGCCCAGGATCGTGTAATTGCCGGCGGTAAGGGGAAATCGGTCGCTGCCAGTTTTGCCGCCCACCGCTGAGCCGCCGCCGGCGTTCGATCCTCCGCGATTGCAGCCGACACCAACTGTGGCCAGCAAACACAGCAGCGACCAACCGTAAAGCGTGACCGCGAAAGTCGGTCTTTTCAAAGGATTGTGTCGGCACGAAATACTCGGAAACGCTGACGATGACGCAGGAGCAGAAAAAGACATGAACGCCTCGAGGTGAATAGTGAAGCAGAGCGGAAACGCGTTGCAGCGACAAAAATGCCGCTGCAGCAGTTTGGGAACAAAGGGCGGTTTGGGATGAGTTTAGCGGTCGATTGCAGTCGAATTGGTTATGCCGCCTCGTTCGAGACGATGCAGATAGCAGCGGAACGTTGTCTGATGGCGAGACGCGACTCCGTTGGGTAAACGATCGACTTCCTTCAAATGAACAAAGGCATCCGTGAATATCGGCAGCCCCCAAGATACCGCAAATGTATCCAACAAGTCAGGTCGTCATGTCGGCCAAACGCCCCATGCGGCTGGCAAAGCGACCGGATGTGTGACATCCAAACGATTTGCTGGCGAAAGCGCGGCGGTGGAACGTGACACCTTNNCAGGTCGTGTGATCGGCCAACCACCGCGTGTGGCGGCAAAATCCGCGAGTTGTGTTACGGCCCAGAAATTCGCTAGTCAGATCTCTGGCAGCCCGGTCGGGGTGGCTGCGGATCGTCCGGCTATGGCGACTCGATTGTTGGGGATTTGGCGATTGGGCCAGCAGATTGCCGCTGGGCCGCATTCGCTGCTGTGTGCCGCCCAGCCTGCTGATAGCGTCGGCAACACTCGTTGGGATTACGTGGTCCGTTCGATTTCGCCGGCGTCCGAGCGTGCGGAAGCGATTCAACAAATGCATCGATTCGCTGCAGCCGCTGGGGCCGCGCGTCATCCGCACCTGATCGCTGTGCTCGATTCGTCGCTGGACGGTGCCGAGCCATTTTTGGTGATGCCACGGTTAGACAATCGATCACTGGCCGATTTGTTGGCATTAGGGGCGGCACAGCCGTTGCCGGTTGTCTTGTGGCTGGTGCGACAAATCGCAGAGGCGGCAGCGTCGCTTCATCAGAACGGCTTTGTGCACGGCGACATCAAGCCCGAAAATGTTCTGCTTTCGATTAGCGGTCATGCAACGCTGATCGACCTGGGATTTGCGCGTCGGGTTGGTGAACCCGGAGACGGCGTTTTTCGTGGCAGCCCGGGTTATGCGGCCCCCGAATCGTTAGACGGGAAGGCCGCGGCGTCGCCTGCGGCGGATTGTTTCTCACTTGCCCGATTGTTGTGGCAACTGCTTTCCCTGACCGATCGCAGCGCCACGACCTCAGCGGGAATCGATGCCGTCGCCGACTTGATTGCCGAATTGGTCGATGATGATCCGAAGCGGCGACCAGCGGCCGAAACGATGGCTTCACGGCTGATTCGTCTAGAAATCGAAACACTCGGATGCCACATTCGCCCGGGCCGGGCACCGGCCCAGTCGAAAGGATCGACGAACAAACAGCGTGCGGCTTGATGCAAGGTGTTGTCCCATCGTGTACGATAAATGGTCGACATTCAGCATCGATTCACGACCTGGGGCACGGCGCAGATGAGCGGCGATATCGAAGATTTTCTCAAGCGAGCGGCTGAAAGGCGTCAGGCCCGCCAAGCCAGCCGCCCGGCAGCGCCCCAGCAATCCCAACGGCCTGCGGCGCGGCCCGAATACACCGATTCGCGTCGTGAGCGATCCGTACGTCCACGAGAAGACGACGACGAATTGGTTGTTGCCGAAGTGATCGAGCAGCCTTTAGCCAAGCGAATCGCGGATCTGAAGCAGAAACAGGCGGAAGTCCAGGCCGCCAAGCAGTCCGATCGTGCCGGGTCTGCGGCTAAACGCGACGCGGTGGCTGTGGAATCGGACATGTCGCGAAACGATCGTAATCGAGCGACGCGCCGGGCGGCCGATCGGGCCGAAGCTGCTTTGCAGTCGCGCCGAGGATCTGCGCCGCTGTCTGCCCCGGTCGCGGCACAAACCGCTGCGTCGCAGCGGAACGCGATCGCCGCTGGCCAGGTCGATGCCGGAGGTGAATTGATTAACGAATTGCTGCAATCGCTCAAGAGTCCCAATGGGCTGCAGCGAGCGGTTTTACTGCACGAAATCCTCGAGCGACCGGTGCATCGTTGGTAAATGAAATCGAAGCCCAAGCAGCCGCTGCGGTCGATCTGAAATCGGCTCAAGTCGGCTGGATTGGCACCGGGGTGATGGGCCAAAGCATGGCGGGGCAGTTAATCGATGCCGGCTGTGGGCTTGTCGTTTACAACCGTTCGCCCGAAAAGGCAAAGCCGTTGGTCGATCGCGGCGCGGTTCTGGCTGGGACGCCGCGAGATGTCGCTGCGCAGTGCGACATTATTTTCACGATGGTTGGCTATCCCAGTGACGTTCGCCAAGTGATTTTGGGCGGTGGCGGTGCTGTTGCGTCTGGGGCGACCGCAGGCGATTGTTCTGTGACAGCGGGACTGCGTCCAGGAGCGGTTGTTATCGATATGACGACCAGCCAACCGTCTTTGGCGATCGAAATCGATGCTGCGATCCGTGCCGCCGGTGGCCAATCGCTCGATGCGCCCGTCAGCGGCGGTGATATTGGTGCCAAAGCGGGTACCTTGTCGATTATGGTCGGTGGTGACCGAGCGACATTCGATCGCGTTTTGCCGCTGCTTGAGCGGATGGGCAAGACGATCGTTTATCAAGGAGCGGCCGGTGCGGGCCAGCACACGAAAATGGTCAATCAAACGCTGGTTGCGGCCAGCATGATCGGTGTTTGCGAAGCGTTGTTGTACGCTCAACATGCCGGGCTGGACGTCACCACCGTTTTGAAATCGGTCACTTCCGGCGCAGCCAACAGTTGGACACTTTCAAATTTGGCGCCGAGGATTATCGCGGGCGATTTCGCGCCAGGGTTTTACGTCGAGCATTTCATCAAAGACATGCGAATCGCGTTAGATGAAGCGGCACGAATGAAAATTGCCTTGCCGGGGTTGGCATTGGTCAGCCAGTTGTACAACGCCGTTGCTGCTCAGGGGCACTCGCGCAGCGGCACTCAAGCACTGATGCACGCCCTACGATCGCTCAGCGGCGGCACCCGTTCGTAGTCCGACCTTCAGGCGGTTTCCTAAAATCAAAACCCCATCCCGAATTTGACGATTTTTCCGTTGCCAACCGGCTGCCGACACCGAAAACTGCCGAACACTTTCGTCCAGATTTCACTCCGGCCTTTGACTCTCGAGCATTTCTCAATAAGATAGACGCATCAGGAACGGAAAAACCAATCGCGGGAGAGCGAGAGGGATTTGCTGACTGATCACCCATACCTCGAGACACGGTCCGGGGGTGGTCGCATTCGCTGCGATCGACCCACCCGCTTTCGCCGCATGTACTCCGGAGGTCAAACGATTTGCTGCCGCTTGCGCTGAATCGATGCGTAACGTCGGTGAATCGATGGACTAGCGGCCATTGCAACCATCGAACGTCGGTGCGACGCGATCCGCCCGAATGCCCAATACCTTTTTGGAGTTTCACAAAATGTTCCCCGGCCCGTTACAACTGCTCGTTGTTCTGTTCATTGTCCTGTTGCTTTTTGGCGGGGCAAAAGTCCCCAGCTTGATGCGAAACCTAGGTCGCGGTGCGAGCGAGTTTAAAAAGGGCCTTTCAGACGCCGATGACGGCGGCGATGACAAGGCACTTGAAGACAAGCGGTCTTAACCACCACCTAACTCGTAAGAGCTATTTACAGTGTTTGGCCTCAGTCCCGCCCAATTAGTGGTCGTTGGTGTGGTCGCAATCCTCTTGTTTGGTTCGAAATTGCCTGAAGTTGCCCGTTCGCTTGGTCGCCAGTATCGCGATTTGCGACGTGGGTTGAATGACCTTCAGGATCAATTTCGTCAAGCCGAACGTGAGGTGACCAAGGCGTTTGATGAACCGGTCAAGTCGTTCAAAAACGCGTTCACTGACGAAGAAAAAGAAGACGTCAAAGAACCTTCGGTGCCGAAGTTTACTCCGCCGCCGAGCGACAAAGCCTAACGACGATCTACCAAAGGATCCGATCGAACTCACCCGAGGGCAATCTCCGACGACCAGTGTCGGGTTCGTCGCTCGGGTTTTCGACATCCAGTTCGCTTTGCGACAAATCGACCAACTCTTCGCCTCCATCGACCATTACAACCGGTTGCAGTGGCGACGTTGGGTTACTGCGAAAGACCCGTGCCTGTTTCGAATTGGTCAATGTCACCAGCGATCCGACCGGATAGAGCGAAACGACTTTGATCAGACCACAGGTAACTTCCGGATCAAAGCGTCCTACGCACGAGTGGTGCATCAAATAAGCCATCGCATCGGCGGGAAAAATCCGCTGGCCATCGCAGCCACATCCGACCAAACGGATATAAGTGTCGACCACGTTTAACACGCGGGCCAAGCGGTGAATCCGCGGCAAGGTGATGCGTCGTGGAAATCCGCTGCCGTCAGCCTGTTCATGCGTTTGCAAAACAATCAGACGGATCGACCCGTCAGTCTCGCGTACCTTTTCCAGCATGTCATAAGCGATCGCAGGGTGCCATTCATACACCTGACGCGACTCGGGCTTCATCAATGGGTGCGGGAACCTCTCCTGCTCTGGCAAGCGAAACAGTGCCATATCGTGCAGCATCGCCGCAGCGCCGACGGTCGCTTGATCTGAATCCGGCAAGTTCATCGCCCGACAAACCGCCATTCCCATCACGCTCATCTGAACCGAACGAAGGGCCAGGTCGCGATCCGAAGGTTTGGCAAACGTTTCGGCAACGACTTGATCGGTATCGCCAGCGAGTTCCTGTAAAAAGCCATCCGCGATCTCGTGAATTGGCCCCGCGTCTCGCAATGAACCTTCGGCCAAAGCCGTGCCGAGTTCGTTGACGACTTCTACCGCCCGTTTCGCCAGTTTATCGATTCGTTCGGAAGTCTCGGCCTGATAAGGGCTCAGTTTCGGGTTGCTGATCGATGAATCGATCACCTTGGGCAACGACTTTACAGCCAGTCCGCCTTGGGAATCATCATCTAATCCGCGACTGGAAAAACCTTCGGACAGGTCCGAGGCATCTTTGGGAGAAAAAACATTGTCTTCCTCGGGCTCGCCAAGTTCTAAGAACTTCAAGCCGCGTCGGGCAAAGTCTTTCAACAGATCGATCGTTACGCGCGATCCGCGTTCCAATAACATATTGCCGTTGCCGTCGTAGAGTGATTCGTTAAGTGGCTTGTCAGTGGAGATCTCCGACAACCGAAGGATCATTCCCATTTTAAATGCCGCATGAGACTTTCTTTGCTAAGGAAAGCCTGGAGGATCGAGTAAACCAAAACACACACTACAACCAACACCCAAAGGTAGGTTACAAAAAGCCAGTAGGACAAAGTGAGGCGTCTGGTAATGGATGAATGCTGCAATCCATTGGCAGATTAAGATAGGGTTACCGTTTTTGTCGATGATGACGATTGTGAAGGCAACGGTTTCGGGCAAAGTTCGATAATTCGTGTTCTGAGTTTGCACAATCGTGCAAAGTGGTGAATGATCTTGCAACTCGCCCCACCTAGACAGACGGCACAGCGGATCACCCTGAGAAGGGAATTGTGCCAGCCAACACACACCATTGATCAACACCATCTGGGTGTCGGTCGAGTTAAAAAAGACCTGAGAATTAGAGTCCTTTTCGCACAGGGTGTTAGGCACTTAAGCCAGTGCTGCGGCTTGAGTGTCATGACGTCCTGTCGATGTTTCGCAGTTACTTTCATCTCATTCAAGAGATAAGCCGCCTATGGCAAAGTGCGCTGAAATTTTCAGCGGCCTTGCAAATACTCCAATACTTCTTGGCGATGGATCATCCTGTCGCCATTGCGGTCGATGCGGCGGAACAATCGCAACTGGACCGCGCGATCGACTTCGTCGTAAACGATGGTGCCGTCGCCATCTCGGTCAAGGTCTTTAAAGAACTGGTCGATCTGTGGTTGCAACTTGGCTTCGTTAGAAACGTTTTTCGTTTCTAATTCGGTGCTCGCTTGGACGCCATTCGCAAGGGCCGAGAGCCGGTTGTCAGATTCGGTTCGCCGCGAACCGGACGTATTGACAGGCCTGGCAACCTCATAAAACACGATCGCCATTTCCTCCCAAGTCTGGTCGCCCCAGGTGACAAACTCGTCGGGATCCGGATTGAACGGATTTTGAGTCGAATTGTCATAAGTGGCAGTGAACGATAACGAATCGACCGAGTCGAGATCGATCGGTTTTTCTAAGATATAGGTGTGTTGCCAATTGAAATCGTAATGAGGCACATCCAACAGGATCACGTCCTTTGCTTGGCTGCTGATTTGAACCTGAAAAGCCTTGCCGCGTAAATGCATGTGTGGCGACATCGCTAACAATCGCCCACCGACCGGCAAATTCTCCGTGTCACCATCGACCGTCACCTCGGCCTGCCGGGGC
>DNWZ01000191.1:0-19926 GCA_003506095.1 Planctomycetaceae bacterium
CGCCGCCTTCGCCGGTGTTGCTCTTTCCACCCATACGATTCATCGCGATCGCAAGCGTCTCATGCGACTCCGAGCTGATACTGCCTAGGCTCATCGCACCCGTACAAAAACGTTTTACGATTTCTTTAGCCGGTTGAACTTCTTCCAGCGGTATCTCCGGTCCGGCAACACCTTCTTGAAAGCCTAACAATCCACGAAGCGTGCAACGGTTCTTATTGTCTTCGTTGATCGTTTTGGCAAACTTCCAATAAGCATCCTCACTATTATTTCGTGCGGCGACCTGCAGATCGGAGATTGCGGCGGGCGACCAAGCATGCTTTTCCCCCTCGGCTCGCCAGTGGTACTCGCCAAGGTTGGGCAATTGCGTCAAACGGTCATCGATTCGCGCTGGGTACCCCAGCGAATGACGTCGTAAGGTTTCCTCGGCGATAATATCAAAGGTCACGCCTTGGATTCGGCTTTGCGTACCACAGAAACAGACGTCGATAACTTCGTCCTTCAAGCCCAAGGCTTCAAAGATTTGTGCACCCTTATAACTCTGCAACGTGCTAATGCCCATCTTGGCCATCACCTTGAGCATCCCTTTTGCAACACCTTTGCGATAAGCCGACACGATTTTGTCATCGCAGTCAAAGCGGTCGGCCAGCAAGTTGTCGCGGCGCGCCTGCCACAGCGACTCGAACGCCAAGTAAGGATTGATTGCGTCGGCTCCATAACCGACCAATAAGCAGTGGTGATGCACTTCGCGAGCTTCGCCGGTTTCGATCACCAGCCCCACACGCGTTCGCTTGGTTTGCTTGACCAGGTGATGGTGGACCGCACCAATCGCCATCAGCGAACTGACAGGCACGCGATCCGGGCCGACCGCGCGATCGGTCAGCACCAAAATCTGTATCCCGTCATCGGCGGCCGCTTCGGCTTCCGCCGAAATCCTTTGCAAGGCATCTCGCAACCCTGCTTTTCCGGCGGATCGTTCGAACGTGATGTCAATCACACGGCTTTGCCAGCCCGCATGATTCATATGCTTCAACGCCGCCAATTCTTCGTTGGTGATGATCGGGTGATCGACCAACAAGCGATGGCAATTCGCTGGACTTGATTCCAACAGGTTCGCTTCAGGACCGATATAGCATTCCAGCGACATGATCACTTCTTCGCGGATCGAATCGATCGCTGGATTGGTGACCTGTGCAAAGAGTTGTTTGAAATAGTCGTAGATCATGCGTGGCTGGTCAGACAAACAAGCCAGCGCGCTATCGTTGCCCATCGATCCGACCGGATCGCGAACTTCTTGGATCAGCGGACGCAACATGAAGTTCATCGTCTCGGCCGTGTAGCCGAACGCCTGCATGCGTGGCAACAAGGTGTCGCTATCGAAACCGTGCGGCTCCTCTTCAGGATGCAAGTCAGACAGGCAAATCCGTTGCTCCTTCAGCCATTGGCCATACGGTTTTTTCTTTGCAAAGCCCGACTTCAGTTCATCATCAGGTATCAATCGGCCTTGGACAAAGTCGATCAAAAACATTTTGCCTGGTTGCAAACGGCCTTTCGACTTGACGATCGCCGGGTCGACCGGTAACACACCCACTTCGCTGGCCATGATCACTCGATCATCGTGGGTAATGTAATAGCGACTAGGACGCAGACCGTTTCGGTCTAACGTCGCACCGATGTATTTTCCGTCGGTGAACACGATCGATGCTGGGCCATCCCATGGTTCCATCAAGCACGAGAAATACTCATAGAATGCCCGCTTGTCCTCGGGCATCGTTTCGTGTTTCTGCCAAGCTTCGGGAACCATCATCATGATCGCTTCTTGCAACGAGCGACCGTTCATCAATAAGAATTCAAGCACATTATCAAATGTGCCAGAATCGCTCAGTTGCGGTTCGATCACCGGAAAGAGCTTGGTAATGTCTTCACCGAACAATTCACTAACGGCCGAACCTTCGCGAGCGCGCATCCAATTGCTGTTACCACGCAGCGTATTGATCTCGCCGTTGTGGCTCATGAATCGCAGCGGCTGCGCACGGTCCCAAGACGGGAAGGTGTTTGTGCTGAAGCGACTGTGGACCATCGCTAAGTGGGTTTTGAAATCTTCGTCTCGCAAATCGGGAAAGTAAGGTAAAACCTGTGCAGGCGTAAGCATCCCCTTATAGATAATTACCTTTGTACTGAGCGAGCAGACATAGAACATCAATGCCTGCTTCAGTTCTTTGCCGCCGCGCAACATGCGACTGGCCTGTTTGCGAATCATATAAAGCTTGCGTTCGAACGCATCACCTTCGATACCATCGGCTGCGCCAACGAACAACATTTCGATGTTCGGTTCGCTCGCTCGCGCCGTTGGCCCAATATCGGCCGCATCAGCATGCTGAGGAACGTCGCGCCAACCGATTAGCGTTTGGCCCGATTCGCCGATCAATTTTGCGATCGTTGTTTTGCAAGTTTCACGCTCGGCCGGATCAGTTGGCAGGAAGACCAAACCTGCGGCAAAACGGCCTGGTTCGGGCAGGTCGACATTCAAATCTCGCTTGGCAACCTTGCGCAAGAAGTCGTGCGGCAAGCCACAAAGGATACCGGAACCATCACCAGTGTTGGTTTCGCAACCACATGCCCCACGGTGGTCCATGTTTTGCAAAATGGTATCTGCATCCAATACGATCTGATGGCTCGGCACACCTTTGATTTGCGCGATAAAACCAACGCCACACGAGTCCTTTTCGAGCGCAGGATCGTACAAGCCTTGCTTCTCGGGCAAATGAATCAGGTTGTCCATAGGAACGGCCTCTCAACTATCTACTAGTAATAACGATTAGAACTGGATTTGAATGATTTGATCCGAAATGGAAATTCCATCGGATCGGTATTGCTTACATTTTGAAGTGACGCGACAGGATGTCATGCCACCACACTGGCCCTGGTCAGTTTGGAAACTTCGGTGGTGTGCGCCCCGACCGCAACGTCCGACGAATCTACCGCGTCTGATAAATCGGCGATGCCAGGCTGCCCTCCCGAGGCCGCCGCTACTGGTTTGTCAGTCGCTTTAGCAGCGAGCACCGAGTCGATCGATCGCCCTAGCAAAAGCGCGGTGAACTCATCGGCCGCGGTGGTTAGCTTGCCGTTTTTTCTTACCACGATCGCCAGCGGCCGGGTTAACCGCATTTGCTTGCAGGCGACCACACGCAACGATCCGTCAGCACATTCCTTTCGCACCGTAGCCTCTGGCAGGATGGTCAGACCGCTGTTTGCTTGGACACAACGGATGATCGAGTCAATGTTGTCAAACTCCATCGTGACGTCGACATTCACGTTGTGCTGAGCCAAGAATCCGTCAATCTTTCGACGCACCCGTAGCGACGATTCAAAACCGACCAGCTCGCAGTTGTTGAGCGTCTTGAGATCGATTTCACCACTACGAGCAAAGCGATGTGCCGACGAACAGATCACCCGCATCGGCTCCTGCAACCAAGGAATGCAACGCAGTCGTCGCGTGTTTTGGGGATAACTAACCAGCCCAAAGTCGATCTCCCCACTCTCCACCATCTCCGCGACGCTCTCGCTGGAACCGTATTCGAAACGGACCTGCACATCAGGCTGGCGAAGCCGAAACTCCTCGCGGGCTGCCGGCATGTAGGTTGAACCGATTGAGTAGATGGCTCCTATCGTCAATCGCCCGGAAACATGCCCACCGAGCGACCGGACATTGTCTTCCAAACGCTGGTAACCGCGCAGCAGCTTTTGGACTCCGGATAAATAAACCTCGCCCGCAGTCGTCAATTCGAGTGGCCGCCGCGACCGATCGAGCAACCGCGAGCCGACCGATTCTTCCAACTGATGCATCGCTTGGCTGACCGCACTTTGCGTGATGTCAAACTCCATCGCAGCCCGAGAAAAACTGCGAAACTCAGCTACCGAGCAAAACAATTCGAGAGTTCGCAGTTGCATGAGCCGCCGATACATCATTAAATATTCTAATATTACGTCACCCATAAATGCGTTCTGGGTTATGAGAGGATAAGTGGACGGGGCCCCTCCGTCAAGATCTGCGTGAAATCCGGGCCAAATCGATAGCGATCTGCGGCGCACGGATCGGGTTGAGCGGCTGGAAACCTTGGCAAGTCGGGGACAAACCATCACCGCTAACTGAACTTGCGCGAGGTGCCGGCCATGTTCAGCGATTATCCGAAAAATCTGAGAACAGCGATTTTCGCGATGAAGAGCCAATCGTTTTTCGACAAAGGTTAAGCCAGACAAGCACCAAACTAAGGGGATGCGCTGGAGTACCAATCAAGCACTCTTCGGGGCGCCAGAAGTACTGAAAAAGTCTATTTGCCGCTCACCCTCGCACCTGCCACCAACTGCACGGGTGGACACCCTTTACCTCGATCTCGCATCTTTTCCGTCGGCTTCTCGTGCCTTCTTTTGCAGCTTGATGCCAAGCAGACATGATGGATCGGTCTTGATCGGCTTTTCGTTCTTTTCACACATCCAACACAGGAGGAGATGCCATGTTTGGTCGCACTCGAAGATTGTGGAGCTTTGCTGTTTTGTTCGGTGCCAGTTTGCTTCGGCTTCCTGTTGCCTGGTCCGCATCTGGCGAAACCGCTGTTGCATCTCATAAGCAGTCACGAGCAATTTTCCCGATGATGGGCGACCAGCCGAAATCGACCTTCCAAGAAATGTTGGGTGGTGAAGTCAGTTTCGATCAGGTCACACGTTCCACGGGAATCGCGGTCGCCACAAATGATATCTTTGTCAGTCTTCCAAGTATCGAAGGTCAAGGCTATGTCGTTTACCGAATGACGCACGACCGAACCGAACCGAAGCTTGTGGTTGACAATTTAAGTGGTTGCTGTGGCCAGCTTGATATCCAATCCGACGGAACGCATTTGATCGTCGCAGAGAACAGTGCATTCAAGGTTCGTTATCTCGATCGCGAAGGGACCGATGTGCGTCGCTTCGGCGAGCGGAGTAGTTCGGTATTCGGCGGATCAGCGTAGCCTTCGGGCTGGGGCAATTGCTGCAATCCGATGAACGTGCGATGCATCGAGGATAAAGAGATCTTAGTAGCTGAAGCCAGCATCGGTCACATCAAACGTTATACACCGACCGGTGAATTCCTAGGGCTAGTCGGCACTGCGAAAATCGCTGGCGGTTGCAAACATCTCGCAATCGCTTAAGACATCAAGTGTGATTGGTACTTCATGATGAATACCGCGGGCAACAACATTGCAGTGCTTGTTCCGATGAGCGAAGCACCGGCTGAAACCGAAGACGAGCGCGACACACGGCTAGCGATGGAAGGCCACGGCCAAAAACTGATTGGAACATGGCAAGCTTTATCCGATTCGACTGCGGACAACGCGAACGGTAAAGAAATCGGCGATTTAACCGGCGACTTAGACTTTGGTCAGTACATCCTCCAACAAAACCGCTACCTTCGGCTTGATGCAAACGGCAACGTTTCGCGAACCAAACCCACGCAAAAAGCCGAGACGCAAAAGGCCGAACCGAAAGGTTTTTTTGCGGCGATCGCTTCTGCATTGAGTGGCCAATCACAGGCGGCATCGTCCGAAAGTAATGAAGAGCTGACCCAATGGATTGCCGTTCGTCAGGATGGCGATGTCGTCCAGTTCGCCTTGATTGAGTCCGGAGTCAAAAACTACGTCGCGGCAGTACGCTTCATCGAAGCCGACAAAGCGGAGTTCAAGTGGTACTACAACGAAGTATCGGGCGAACCGATGGCGACAAGCATTTATAAGAAGATCGCTAATGGTGAACCGGAAACACACTGCGACTCCGCAACTTGCAAGGGCGTCGCATGCGACAAACCGAACTGCGAACACACCAAACCGGCTACTGCCCCGCGCACAACGACCGAAACTGCGGTAATCGAAATCGAGGTGAAGGAATGATTCTTATGTTAATCCATCCTATCCAGCAATTCGGATCAAGGCATCTGCTAGCGATTGCTTCGATCGGGCTTTGGTTTGTGGTCTCTTTATCGATGGCATTTCCCTTGCGAGCGGACGATTTATCGGACGGCAATAAGTCCGACGGGAAGACGGTCGCGTCAAAGTCGCTGACCATGGTCGTTATGGACCCGCTCGCCGCACCGCTTGGATGTGACGGCGTCAAGGGTTATGCAAATCGCCAATACCAACGACTTGGCGAAGTGCTAGAGTCACGGCTGAATACAAAGGTCAAAGTTTATTGGTCCGATTCTTTGATCACGCTCCAAGAGAAGGAACCTACACTGGTACCCGACATCGTGATCGGCAAGTATTCCGTTGTGGAATCGCACGGGGACCAGCTTCATCACAAACTACGACCTTTCGCATCGTTAACTGATACAGAAGGAACGATGACACAACGAGGCTTGTTCGTGGTACGTGCCGAAAGTGACTTTGCGTCTGTGATCGAGTTAGAAGAGGCAATCGTATTCTTCGGCCCCGAAGATTGCGCAGAAAAGTGCTCGAGCCCCAAAGCTCTTTTGGACAAGCTGGGGGTTGAAACTTCGCGAGACTCGAAAACCTTTCAATCCTGCAGCGAGGCAGCCAAGGCATTGCTCGCGCTGCCGAAAGACTCAAGGGCTGCGGCAGTCATTTCAAGCTATGCGGCACCTTTGTTGGAAGGGTGCGGGACGATCAAGAAAGGAGACCTTCGCGTGGTTGGCCAGACCGACGAATTGCCATTTGTCACCACGTTTGTCAACGAGTTGCTTTCGAAGCAGCAACAAACGACGGTGCAAACCACGATCCTTGCAATAGACGATGCAAAGCTGTTGAAATCACTCGAGTCGTCAAAGGGCTTTCAAGCATCTGTTTCCGGGATCTAAGTTTCACGGATTGAGCCAGCAGGCACCGAGCCGGCCGAGACACAATCGCATCGGCTCGCAGTTCCGTTCTGCGAGCGTTTTGCTTTTTGATTCTCCAGGTAAATACTCGATCGGTTTCATTCGAATCGCTCAGCTAACAGGCTTATTTCATACTCACCCTGCGACATTAGCTGGCGACGGATCCACTTGGCCTGGGCATCGCGGTGAAAACGGTGACGGCCGTGTCGCGAAACTTCCGCATAAGCTGTCAAGCGTCGAACTGCTGTGGCCATTCCCCTTGCCAAGCAGCGGCGTTGGTGGTGTTTCAGCCACAGATAATTTTGTCAGCGTCTCGGGTCACGATTCCTTGGATAAGGATGATGTATTCGTATGCCTCGATCCGATCGCCGGTGCTGAACTTTGGAGGTTGCAGCATCCTGCTCCTCAATCGCTCGACTACGGGAACTCGGCAAGGGCAACCCCGCTGATCCATGATCCGTGGATCTACCTGGTCGGCGCTGGTGGCCATTTGCACTGTGTTGACGCCGATAGCGGCGAAGTGAAGTGGAAACGGCATTTGGTCGACGACCTGAAAGGCGAGCGGCCACAATGGGGATATGGCGGTTCGCCTCTCCTTTTCGACAAGCATTTGATCGTGCAACCGGGTGGTCGTGACCACGGAATTGTCGCCATCGATGCGAGCAACGGTGAAGTGGCTTGGAAAGCGACTACGGATCAAACCGGATACGCTTCGCCTCAACTGGTCGAAGTGAACAACATCGTCCAGATCGTCGGCTTTGATCGGAAGTCGCTGCGCGAATGGGAGGCATCGACGGGCGAATCGTCATGGACAGTCACACCGGGCGGGAGCGCGGAGTTTCATGTACCGATGCCGCTTATTGATAAGAATGGAACCACAACCATTGGTGAAGTGCGTGGTGCGAGACGCTATGGATGGAATGCCGATGGCAAACTTTCGGCAACGCCTAAGGCCGAGCAATTTGAATTATCGCCGGACATGCATTCGCCCGTTGCGACAGCCAAGCAGGTGTTCGGGGTTCACAAGGCACTGATGGCGATCGCGATTGATGACGAGATGCAAATCAAATGGCGAATTGATGACGAGGCATTCTTGGAGCACTGCAGTCTTATGATCACAGAAGACAGACTCTTGGTGGTGACCGAAAGAGGCGAATTGCTGTTAATCGACATTATGGAATCGACCTCCGGCGATCGAATTTTGTACCGCAAACAGTTGAGCAATGACGGCCGATCGCTCGCACATCCTGCACTGGTCGGCGACATCCTCTATATCCGCTCAAACGGATTCCTGACCGCCTGGGCGATGGTCCCATAATCATCTAGGCAAGAAGCACTGCGACAATGTCCTGGCTGTTCGCCAGCGACAGGAACACCCACTTCCGCCGATCGATACCACGAAAACTTATGACGCCGATGGCAATAAGTTTGGGCATACGGATCAAGACGCGATCAAAAACGGAGGTCAAAATCCTGTCCGAAAGCGGTCCGAACTTGTGCAGTCGAGTCGATTTTGTTGACAGGTTCCAAATGCCGTTTAAACGCGGGTCAATTTGGTGATTCGGCCGGTCGAAACCCATTCAGCGACAAAGATATTTCCTTCGACGTCGAAGCAGGCATCATGGGGGTGAACGAACTTGCCGTCTTGCCACGCTGATGCGTTTGCGCGAATCGTAAAACCGCCACTGGTTTCTTTGTCTCCGAGGACTCGGGTTCGGTCGTCACCGAGCGTCGCGACGGTTTTGAAATCCTTATCAAGAATGGACACGCGAGCGACCAATTCCGGCACCAACATCAAGTCGCCATGGGTATCGATATTGGCCGGCAAACCAAACCCTTCGATCGTTCGCAAGTATTGGCCATCGATTGAGAAGATTTGCAAGGTATGGTGAGCGCGATCGGCGACGACGATTTCGGGATTTTCGTTGCGAGTATCGACCCAGATTCCGTGAGGCGTGTTGAAGGTGCCCTTTCCATTGCCGGGGCCACCGAACGATGAGATGTAGTTTGCATCACGATCATATCGGTGGATAAAAAACGCTCCGTAACCATCGGCCAGCAGGAATCCGCCGTCGGGCAGGAATGCAAAATTGGTTGGTAAGAACCGGTCGCGTCCCCAAACCTTTGCAGGCGCCGACGCTTCGCCCTTTGCGTAATGTCCACTGGCCATCGGCGCGAATGCTTGCCAAACCAGTTCACCCTTCAAGTTGAACTTTGCAAATGTCTTTGCCTGTTGATAGGCGGCAACATACAAAAACGCTTCGCCATCTTCGACTCGAATATCGACGCCGTGTCCGCCGCCTTGAAACAACTGGCCGAACGACCGGATCAATTTACCGCTGGGGTCAAAGACAAAAATGCTGGGGTGCCCCGTTTGATTGACGCCCCCTTCGTGAATCACATAAAGATTGTTGTCTGGATCGACGGCGACTCCGTGAGTCGTTTGCCAAGTGAAGGGCTCGGGCAATTTCGCCCAATTGTGATCGAACTTGAACCTATGGTCACCATCACCGACAACCCCTTGCGCGGCGGTTCGTTTGGAAGTGAAAACAGCTGGCGCGGCGATCGCACAAGCGGTTGCGGATTGCAGAAAGCGTCGACGTGATTGAGAAGGTTGATTGGGCATCTTGGCGTTCCGGGCGGGAAAAGGAAGGACGATCGACCTACAGCTTAACGCATCCAGTGGCTTCGTTGCACTGTCGTTTGAATCACCCAAGGCGACTAGGCAGTTGGTCTGGTGGTATAATCCGAAACGCTTGATTCCTGTCGCTTGCGTATGACATTTTGGCCCACCGGATCGATAGCGTTCCGGTGTGATTTTGATGATCGATTGCCTCGTGTTTGAATAGGCCGTTAATGCGTTTTCAATTTCCCGCTGTTTCAGTTCGGTCCAAGGGCCGTTCGTTCCAAAAATTTGCCGGCATGCTGTGCGTGATCCTGCTGTCATTTTTTTCGCTGACAGCAGCGACGGGGGCCGACGAAGCGATCGTTCCTGAAATCGAAAACGACCAGGATGCGGTGGTTGACGATGAAACAACACCGCAACCGTTGGGCAATCCGCTGAAGGCCGTTCGGATTGAGTTCCACGAAGACATCAATCCGCTCAGCGGTGCACTGTTCAAACGTCGGTTCGAACAGGCGGTGCGTGATGGCGCAGAGATGATTGTCATCGATATTGACAGCCCAGGTGGCTACCTGAGCACGACACTGGATCTGGTGCGGATGATTGAAGAGGCCAAAGGCGTTCGCACAGTTGCCTACATCAGTCGCGAGGCGATCAGCGGTGCAGCGATCTTGGCACTGGCAACTGACGAAATCGTGATGTTGCCGCTGACGCGGATCGGTGATGCGGGCATGATCGTCATGGGCGAGGATTCCGCGTTCCGATACGCACCGGAAAAGGCTCGCAGCTTGCTTGCCCAACAATTGCGAGATCTAGCAACTCAAAAAGGTCGTCCACCGTCTTTAGTCGAGGCGATGGTCGACAAAGATTTGGTGATCTTTAAGTCAACACGAAAGGACGACGGCACAGTTCGCTTCCTATCCGATCGCGAGTGGAACTCGATGGAAGACACGGACGATTGGGACAAGGGAAAGGTCGTTCGCGAAGCATCTGGCAACACATTCTTTACCGCCAATGCCGAGCGGGCTGTGGAACTGGGGGTCGCCGATCAGGTGATCGACAATCCAGCTGGTTTAGCAGCGGCGATCAACGCAATCGAACCGATCCCCGTGATTCGCCCTTCAGGCATCGATGTGCTCATTTTGGTGCTGAACTCCAGTTTTGTCACTTGGTTGCTGCTGGTCATCGGCTTGATCGCGTTGGTCGTTGAGCTAGGGATGCCGGGTATTGGGATTGGCGGATTGGTATCGATTCTGTGCTTTGGATTGTTTTTCTGGAGCCGCTTTTTGGGCGGCACGTCAGGTTGGTTTGAAGTGATGCTGTTCGTGATTGGCGTCGCGTTTGTCATGTTGGAAGTATTGGTGATTCCCGGTGTAGGGATCGCGGGAGTCGGTGGCGGATTGTTGATCCTCTTTTCGCTGGTGATGGCTTCGCGGCGCGTGTTGTTGCCAGAAAGTAGTCGCGATTTAACGAGCTTGCTTTCCGACGTTGGGATCGTGCTTGGTGCGTTTGTCGGTTTCGCGATCGGTCTGGCGATTTTGGCAAAGTATTTGGGCGAGTTGCCGATCATCAGCAGGCTTGCCCTTGCGCCGATGGCCCAAGACGAAACCGCTGCAGTGGCGTCGCTTGCCAGCGGTGGTGGGATGATCGACGTTCCCGCTTACGACCGAGTGGAGGTCGGAGACATCGGCCGAACGCTTGGACCCTTGCGACCCAGTGGTCGGATCCAGATCGATGACGATATTCTGGACGTGGTGACAGAAGGCGACTTTATAGCCGGCGATTGCGACGTTCGGATCATTACCAAGCAAGGCCGCAGGATTGTGGTGCGGCAGGTTTAGTTGGTCGACGGGTTTTGCGTTAACCGGTGGCCTTTGCACTGATGTGAAAACGCAGATCGGTGATCACGCGATCGGGTTGAGCCTCCTGAAGTTTTTTCAGCAGCGACCGCTTACGAAACGCGAGCTCTTGCATCGTGACAGAGTCGGTGACATAGATGTTCAAAACGCCTCGCTTGATGTTTCCGACTTTGACTGCGGCCGCGAGCGTTGAGCCGACTTCGGTTTCCAAAGCCGCCTGCAATCCTTCGGCGGCGAAGACCTGGGCATAGCCACGGCGGGCCATCAACTGGCTGATTAGCGAGCCGATTCGCTTGGGAGCCCCGACCTGACCCGCACCAACGATGTTTTTCGTTTCCGGTGGCTGGGATCTTTCCTGGGGCGATCTATCTTTTTTCATCTGTCGCAGTGTTGGGGCCAATGGTTCTTGTGCGGACGATCATCTGGCTTAATTCAAACAACCGTTATAACCGCCAGACGATCGGGGGGCGTTTTTGAGATGGAACGCCAAACCAGATTATCTCGTCCTGTGTTTCGCAAGCTATCCTTTGGCAAAAACGCCTTTTTCCCTTTGTCGTGGGTATTGCTGTGCCAAACCAGACCGATGCAGTTGAATCAACCTTGATCGATCAATTGATGGCTACGGAAGATGAATCGCAATCGCTGTCTGACCGAGTCCCACCAAGCGATCAATCGACCGACACGCCGCAGGCCGCTGACATTGACGCCACAGCCGATGGTGAACTCTTCGGCTCAGACACGCCATGGGACGAGACCGCAGAAAACGCTCTCTTTAGCGAGAATGTCGCGACGGACGATATTGAATCGATTGATTTTGAAGCGATCGATTTTGAAGCGATTGATTTTGAAGCGATCAACTTGGATGCCTCCCGTGTGGCCAGTGAAACTGGATGGCGAGATTCATTGCTGGAGCAATTCGCCTCGGTCAGTCTGCCGCCGGTCGATATGACCGCGTTTAAGTCGTTGCCCTTTGATGATTTATTTTCCAACGGGGTGTTGTTCGTTTCGATCGTCGCATTCGTGATCGCCGGGTTGTGTGTGACCGGGGTGGCGATGAAGTTGGCTTGCCATGTCACGGGTGGCGGTCGAATCACGATCCGACGAGGCATTGTCGCGACGATTTTGACCTCGATGGCCTACGCACTGGCCGCTGTCTTCGGCCAACGATTTTCTGCCGATTCATCGGTTTTATCCACATTTACGCTTCAGGTCGTTGTGGGGACTTTCCTGCTCGCTTTCCTGCTGTGGCAAAACCCGATCCGCGCCCTCGCAACTGGCATCATTGCCTCGATTTTACAAACGGTATTTTTATTCGGATTTTTTGCGGCCACCTTCATTTTGATCAGCAAGTTTGCACCGCCCCAGAGGCTGCAACAATTGGCCAAGCACACCCAATCGCTTACCGATTCGCTGGCCAAAGAGGTCTTGCCAGGAGACGAGAAGAAAACTCGCAAGCTGCTATCCGTGCAATCTTTGATCGAATCGCCAAGTGAACACGCCGCTGCTAGCGAGAGGCCCAAGTCAAAGCCGATTCCAGTGCGCGGGCTGCGCAACAATCCGTTCGCAGACTGACGATCTGTGTGAATACCAATCAGCGATCTTTCGCCATCGGCATGATCACGTATGCATAACCATCATCGGTGCTGAGCAACGCCGGAGAGTTTTCGTTTTCGATCTCAAAGATCAATGGGGTTTCATTGTCCAGGACTTTGCAGAAGTCGGCGACAAACCGATGGTCCATCTTCATGGTGATCGGCTTGCCGTCGTACGCGATCGGCATTTCGACTTGTGAATTGCCGATTTCCGCCGTGGTTGCTTCTAACTTCAGTGTTCCATCGCCAAACGTAAAGTCGATTCCACGACTGTCGTGATCCGTCACGATCGCGGCTTGACGCAGCGACGCGAACAATGGCCCAACGATCATATCGATTTGAATCGCTTGATCTCGTTTGGGAAAAACTTGACGCCAATTCGGATATCGACCTTCGACCAGCCGAGAATAGATCACGCAGCGAGAAGTGCGCAGCAGCAGGTCGTTGGACCTGGCCGCGATCTGCACTACACCGTCATTGTCAGTAGCAGCTCGTTCCATCAGCGAAATCGCTCGGGTNNACGCCCTTGCCCTGCATCCGCGCCAACCGTCGGCCGTCGGTTCCGACGGCAATGACGTCGTCGCCATCGAACTCCAACAACACACCACCCAATGCGTAACGACTGCTTTCGGCATCGGTTGCAAATACGGTGCGCTTGACCAGTTCGCGAAATAGGCGGACCGGGATCTCGTGATAAACCTCTTCGGTGAACCCTTCGATCGAAGGAAACTCGTCGGGATTGGCTCCCGGCAGACGAAACTTGCTGCGTTTGCCCAGGANNNTTTCGCGCAAGATCGCCATCGTGCGTGCGACGGGCAACAGCGCCGTGCCTTCAGCCTCGATCTCGATCCCTTCAGTTAATTCGATTCGAATGCCGATTTCGGTATCGGTCGCTGTCAATTGGACAACGCCACCGATAGCGGTGATACGAACGTTTTGCAGGATTTCCTTGGGCGATCGCGTCGGGGCGACACTGGCCGCCAATTGAAACGCGGCGGCCATTTTTTCCCGATTGCAACTAATCTTCATCGATCTTCGGGGGATTGGCGGCTACAGATAGGATTCGGGGCTGAACAGACGGGCAAAGCTCCGCAAAACGCATGTTGTAACCTGCCGACCGTCACCGGCGTAGGGGCGGGATGCTTGTGCCAGCAAACGCGTCCAACGGCCGATGATTGGACTTGGCGAACTTTGGTCAGATCGGTTATTTGTAAAAGAACGATGCATAAGGAGCCCACCTCACCGCCGCGCCCGCACATTCCACGGATCTTGCCAAAGATCGGGGCAAGCCTACGCGCGAAATCTGCGGCGTGGACGCCGTGGTGCCGGTCTCTGGCATGGCTGACCATCGGTTTCACGTGCTTTTTTTCCGGTTGCGGAACCACGCGAACCCAAGAAGCGACCGAACAACTCACGCTCAGCGCGGCGGTTGACAGCAGCATTGCGGCGATCGATTTTCGACCGATGACCGGCCAGAAGGTCTTTTTTGATGATACTTACATCAAAAGCGTGAAATCGCCGACGTTTGTCAATGCCGACTACGTGATCAGCTCGCTGCGTCAACAGATCATGGCGGCGGGGTGCCTGTTGCAAGAAAAGGCGGATACTGCGGACATCATCATCGAGGGTCGAATCGGTGCTTTGGGCGCGGACGATCACCGTGTGACATACGGCATTCCCGAAAACAATGTGCTTGGCGTGGCAGCAACGTTTTTGGCCCCCATTCCGACCCGAGCGCCGACGATGCCAGAGATTGCCGTCGCGCGACGTGACGCTCGCGAAGGAGCCGCCAAAGTTGCGGCTTTTGCTTACGTTCGCGAAACGCGTCAACCGCTTTGGCAGTCGGGCATTTCTAACTCGATCGCTACTTCGCAAAACACTTGGGTGCTTGGGGTCGGTCCGTTCCAAGGCGGATCGATTCGCGACAGCTCACTGCTCGCTCGCAAGGAAGCCAAAACGGGTGCTAGGTATGTTCGCAACGGAAAAGATGTCAACAATCGCCCTCCCGTGAATTACTCAGCCGAAATGCGTTTCGATCACGGTTGGCCGCTGAACGGCCGGCCCATCCCGCTCGCTCCGCCACCGGATAAGTCGCCGCAGATGGTCGCGACCAATCCCGACCTGCCGCCGCTGACGTCGGATCGACCAAACAGCGATCAAGACGGTTTAATGGGTGCTCCGGTCGTCAATGGCGTCGTCACCCAACCCGATCCACCCTCGCTGCAAAGATAGTTTTGTCCGGCTACCAATTGATCGATTTCGGCGACGGGCGAAAGCTCGAGTCGCTGGCCGGTTATGTCGTCGACCGCCCGAGTCCAGCGGCCGAAGGTTTTTTGCCGACCGCAAACCGCCGCATGTGGCTCGATGCCGACGCCCGCTATGACAGTGATCAGCGGATTTGGGAAATCCGCAAACCGTGGCCCGAAAGTATTTCGCTCGAGTTCGGCCGTGTTCGCTTACCCTTTCGCGCCACGCCGTTTGGCCATATCGGCTGTTTTCCCGAACAACTACCGAATTGGCGATGGCTGGGCGAAACGATTGCAAAGTTGACGGATGAACGTTTATCCGCGCCGCGGCCACTGGAATGCTTGAACCTGTTTGCCCACACCGGCGGCAGCACACTGGCACTGGCCGCACGCGATGCAGCCGTGACGCACGTCGACGCCGCAAAACCAAGTGTCACTGCCGCCCGTCAGATCGCCGCAGAAAACCGACTCGGTGAAGCGAAAGTCCGCTATTTGGTCGAAGACGCCGCGAGTTATGTTGCCAGGGAAGTCCGAAGAGTGCGGAAATACGACCTGATCGTGCTCGACCCGCCCGGCTATGGACACGGGCCAAGCGGCAAAACGTGGCGGATCAGCCGCGACCTCTGGCCCCTGCTGGACGATTGCCTCCGCTTGCTGCCAACATTCGGCGCGGCCATGCTGGTCACAGGGCATAGTGAAACACCGGATCAAAACGAAGTCGCGGACTACCTGCGCCAGCGAATCACTGGGGCAGGCCAAACGATCGAGCTTGCAACCATGGCGAACCGTTTGCGGATCGCCACCGGACGTTCCGAATTGATTGACTTGGCGGGCCGCCGACTCGACGCCGGTTACTTCGTTCGGGCGATTTGGTAAACGCCAATCCGCTCGCTCGGTGCCGCTGCGATTGGCCACGCCCCCTCACCAAAAGCACCCTTCCACCCATTGTGATCGGCTTTGAACACTTCTGGCCAGCAGTCTGAACAAGCGACCGCCGATGCCTTGATATCGCGAATGAGCGAACTGGGGCGATGCGTGATCGCGTTTTCCGGAGGCGTCGACAGCGCCGTTGTTGCAGCGGCGGCGGCAAGATCCGATCGGCTTCGTGGTGGGCCTGCGTCGATTGCTGTGACCGCGATCAGCCCCTCGGTTCCGCAGGTTCAGCGAGATATCGCAGCTCGCGTGGCATCTGAAATCGCGATCGAGCACGTGTGCATTGCGACCGCGGAAATGAGCCGAGACGATTACACCAAAAACGACACTCGGCGATGCTTTTTCTGCAAGCAGACACTTTACGGGGCGCTTCGCAAAGTCGCAGCGGATCATGGCGGATTGCCGATCGCCTCGGGCACCAACGCCGATGACCTTGGTGATTATCGCCCGGGGATCGAAGCGGGACGGCAAGCCGATGTGGCGACACCACTTGCCGATTTGCGGATCGATAAAGCGACCGTCCGGCAAATCGCGACTTTTTGGGAATTATCGGTCGCGGAACTGCCTGCCGCGCCCTGTTTATCCAGCCGCATTGCTTACGGTGTTGCCGTTACCGAAGAACGACTGCGGCGGATCGAGCAGGCCGAAAGCTGGTTATCGCAGCGTGGGTTTTCGCCGCTGCGAGTCCGATTGCACGACGGCGAAATGGCGAGGATCGAAGTTGATGCTGGCGATCTTGGCCGCTTGGTACAACAGCCACTGTTGAGCGCAATTCGCAGCCATTTCGCCAGCCTCGGATTCCGCGCCGTTACGGTCGATTTAGCCGGTTTTCGCAGCGGATCGAATAATCAATTGGTCAACTTGATGCTGCCCAAGTGATGCGGTTTTTTCGCACTCGGTGGTGGAGATCGTGTTCAGAACGTTCTCGGGCAAAGGCTTTTTCTGATGTCGGACGGACATTAGGCCTAAAATCTTAAACCCATACGGTACGATATACTTGCTTTAGTGCGCCACAGCGGGTAATTTAAACCCAATGCGGGTGCTTATTGCTGGCGGCAAAAACCGTAGTCGGCTGTAAGTTCATTCCCTGGGGGTTGAACTTCACAAGTTTACTACCCCGTTACTTCTTCTCTATTTCTTTCTTGATCAGGAATACATTTCCATGAGCTCTCAGTCTTTTCGGCGTGCCGGCTTTACGCTGGTCGAACTGCTGGTGGTGATTGCCATCATCGGCGTGATGGTTGGCCTGCTGTTACCGGCGGTGCAGTCAGCTCGCGAAGCGGCTCGCCGCATGTCGTGTGGCAACAACTTGAAGCAACTCGGACTTGCGATGCACAATTACCATGACACGTTCAAAGTGTTTCCCGCAGGCCTGACCGGAACTAATTCCGGGGCACTTAGCAACGGCGGTCGCCTGTCGCCTTTTGTAGCACTGCTGCCGTTCATCGAGCAACAACCGTTGATGGACCAAATCACTGCGAACAACCAGCGATCGGATGTCCCGTGGGCTGGCCAACCTTGGTGGAACATCACACTTGAGGCTCTCGTCTGCCCATCGGACTCAGGTGTCCAGCGAGGACGTGACCGAGGCAAGAACAGTTACGTCTGCAACCATGGTGATCGGGCAACAGAACTCGAGAACTGGGAGTTCGAGAGAGGGCGAGGTGTTTTTCTAGGAAACCGCTCATTAAATATGGCGCACATTAAAGACGGTACAAGCAACACGATTGTCTTTTGTGAAATCGTCAATTCACCTGGCTACGGTGGTGACGTGCTTGAGGTTCCCGGCCAGGTGATTCGGTCAATCGGAGGAATTGTTTTGAGCCCATCGGCGTGCCTGGCAACACTTAATGCCCAGGATAGAAGAAGATTCATTACGGGCAGTACAGCTGATCGTCGCCGTGGAGACCGCTGGGCTGATGGACGGCCTGCATTTACTGGCTTCCAAACGATCCTCCCGCCAAACTCACCATCGTGCGTTGAATCGACCAACAGCGAAGATCCAAACAATGCGATCTATTCTGTTTACAGCTCCCACCCAGGAGGTGTTCAGGCTTGTATGGCCGATAGCTCAGTAAAGTTCATTTCTGATTCCATCGACACAGGAAATCTGGCCTTGCCAACACCCGGTCGCGTCACTACTCAAAGCCCATACGGCATCTGGGGTGCCATTGGCACACGTGGCGCGGGTGAAACGGTACAGCTTCCTTAAAGCTGCAATCGGAACACTCTCGCATTAAATACCATTCGAGTCTAGCGATCGCATGATCGCCAGACTCTTCGTGTTACTGGCAGTCCTAATCAAAAGGACGCCAATCAAATCGAGAGAATTAAGGTGTTTTGATTTAACTTAGTGCCTATCCGAAAATGGGAAAGACCCTTTGCAGGCAACGCAGGAGAGGACCAGACGCATTTTCGGATAGCCCATTGATAGCAAGTCGCCAACCAACGGTTCGAGACTAAAAATTGGCACATAGCGACTTGCCTACCACCAGTTTATTTATGTACCCGAGCGTAATAACTCGGGTATGACTTTCCTTTCTTAGCTTCAATCTATCGAGCACGAAACGCCGATCCGAAACCGGGGTAACCCTTTTCGAAAAGGCCATTGGCTTACGGTTCTAATCATTTACGGGCATATTACATGACAATCGGTGTTTTGAAAAATATCTGCATTGCGAGCTTGTTTGTTCTTTTCGTCGCTGGCTGTGGTGGTTCGGGCTCAAAGAACCCGGGCGTTGACGTTCATCCTGTGACTGGCAAAGTGACTGTCGACGGTGCCCCGCTTGCGGGCGCTACGATCATTTTCAAGGGCAGTGAGCGAGGGTCATCGGGAATCACCGATGCACAAGGCGTTTATACTTTGATGACCTTCGACCCAGGCGATGGCGTGCCCGCAGGTAGCTATAAAGTCGCCGTCATTAAGCAAGAGATCGTGGGTGCCGACAACTCGTACTCCGATGTCAATTCGCCAAACTATGGAAAAGAAGCACCACCCGAAGCACTTGGCAAAAAAGTGTTTCATGTTGCCGAAAAGTTCGGGTCACCAGATTCTTCCGGGCTGACCGCTACAGTTAAAGAAGGCAAGAACGAAATCAACTTCGAAGTGACATCGAAGTAACAGAGTGGTGTTTTCCATATTTTCTGCTGGCCCGTTTGCTTGCATCGGCATTTGTGTCTTTGCGAGCACTTGCGGGTACAAAGTTTTCCGTGACGCACCGGTTCGCACCAGTGAAGACGTCTGTCTGATCTTTCGAGTAAGATAACGCTGAAGTCATGCTGTCAAGTTGTTCGCCCCTGAACTCCAATGCTTGGCAACCGTAATTCATTCAGCCAATTCGTTACCCGACAGACCCTTTTCACGTGACGACTATGAGCGACACACCTGCTGATACCGGTTCGGGTAACCTGATCGGCACCCAGATCAACGACTACCAGGTGCTGAGGCGATTGGGCCGTGGCGGTATGGCAGACGTTTATGTCGCTTTACACCAGTCGCTCGATCGCCAAGTTGCTCTCAAAGTGCTGCGGCGACAACTGGCCAGCGACAGTGAGTATGTCGAGCGGTTTCGTCGCGAGGCGCGGGCTGCGGCGAAGCTGAACCATCCCAATATTGTCCAGGTGTATGAAGTCGGTCGCTCTGGTGATCATCACTACATCGCCCAGGAATTGATCGATGGGCCAAACTTAAAGGAACGCGTCGAACGCGAGGGGCCAATGGCTCCCGATGAAGCGATCGGTGTACTGCGAGACGTTTCGGCGGCGCTGGCGGTCGCCCATCAAGCCGGAATCACCCATCGCGACATCAAACCGG
>DNWZ01000191.1:19961-20468 GCA_003506095.1 Planctomycetaceae bacterium
GATACATGAGCCCCGAACAGGTGCAAGGAAAATCGGTTGGCCCTAGCAGCGACCTCTATTCACTCGGCTGTACGCTCTATTTCTTGCTGACCGGCCGACCGCCGTTTGATGCCGAAGAACCGTTGGCCGTGGCGATCCAGCACCTGCAGGAAACTTCTCGACCGCTGGCGACCGTTCGCGGCAAGAACGATGTGCCCGATTGGATGTTGGCGGGCATCAATCGCATGATGTCCAAAAGTCCGGAAGAGCGATTCGCGTCAGCCGTCGAATTATCGCAATGGATTTCGGTCCAGTCGGGTTCGACAAGCGAAACAGCCGGCTCGGGTGGCACCGCACAAGCGACCGTGATGCTGCAACAAGCGATGCAGGCCGAAGCGAGTCGGCGACGGAAAGCACGCCTGAAGTCGGCCATTGCGATCGCGATTCCCGTTGCTGCACTGGTCATCGGCGCGATTCTGGCGACGCCGCAAAACCCACGCTCAATCACCCAGTTGATGCGTCCGGATC
>DNWZ01000809.1 GCA_003506095.1 Planctomycetaceae bacterium
GATACCCGCCATTCCTTCCTCGGAGCCACCCGAATTATGGTCCCACCGGAATCATCTGACCGCCGTTCGTTTCTGCAAACTTCCCTCGCGACCACTGCCGCAGTCGCTGCGACAGCGACAATCGCAAAACCCGCTGTCGCGGTTGACTCCAAAGCGGTCCATGGTGGCGGCAGCAGCGTCATCCGCGTCGGTCTGGTCGGCTGTGGCGGTCGCGGCAATGGCGCAGCCATCAATGCGATGAACGCTGGCAAAGACGTGCATATCGTTGCCGTTGGCGACCTATTCGAAGATTCGATCAAAATCAGCCGCCAGTCGTTGGCCAAGCAAAACCCCGAGCAATTCGTTGTCGATGACGATCATGCGTTCGTCGGGTTCGATTGTTACAAAAAAGTGATCAACAGCGACATCGATGTCGTTTTGCTGGCATCGCCGCCTCACTATCGCCCAGCGCAAATCGAAGAGGCGATTGCCGCTGGCAAGCACGTGTTCGCCGAAAAGCCGATCGCGACCGATCCGGCGGGCGTCCGCCGCGTTGCCGCCGCTTGCGAAGTTGCCGCGACAAAGGGTTTGAATATGGTCAGCGGTCTCTGCTGGCGTTATGACCAAGGCGTTCGCGAGACGATCGGTCGGATTCATGATGGTGCGATCGGCGATATCGTCTCGACACAAGCCAATTACTTCACTTCGCCAATCTGGGTTCGACCTCGCAAACCGGGCGAAAGCGAAATGTCTTACCAGTGCCGCAACTGGTATTACTTCACTTGGTTGTCGGGCGACCATTACGTGGAACAGTTTATCCACAGCCTCGACAAAGCGATGTGGTTGCGCCACGACGAACCACCGGTGAAGGCATACGGCATGGGCGGTCGCGAACTCCGCAGCGACCTCACCCAAGGAAACATTTACGACCACTTTGCCGTCGTATACGAATGGGCCGATGGTTCGCGCACTCACGCTTACACACGCCAATTCCCCAACAGTTTCTCACAAACTGAAGATTTTGTTTATGGAAGCAAAGGCAAGTCGAGGATCCTTGCTCACCAAATCGACGGTGACAATGCTTGGAAGTTCAGCGATAAGAAAACCAATATGTACGACCAGGAACACGTCGAATTGTTCCAAGCCGTGCGTGGCGATCGTCCGGTGATCAACAACGGTGCCTACATGTGCAGCAGCACGATGATGGCAATCCTTGGTCGCGAGGTTTGTTACTCGGGCAAGGAACTGACCTATGAACAAGTCGCCAACAGCCCAATGGACCTCAGCCCAGCGTCGTACGATTGGGACCAACCGTTAACCGCTGACGTGCCCAAGCCAGGAACTTATAAGTTCCCGGTTGCGTAACGATTGGTCGTAACGATTTTTCGCTCGATTGGCCTTGGAGCCTATCCGGAAATCATGAGCCGTTTTGGCGTTAGCCGCGGTTGTCTTTGGTTGTCGGATAGGCTCTTATTCATAATCCCACTTCATGATCCAGGGGTCGTCCATTTCCTTCTGGAACGCTTTTAATTTTTCCTGGTATCGCGACAACACGTCGGCATGCCCGGGGCTGTCGGCCAAATTGGTCGTCTCGTTCGGGTCATTGCGAATATCGTAGAGTTCAAACTTGGGCCGATGGATGTACTGGCCGACGGTCCGCTGTCCATAAGGCGCATCGAGCCCCTTGCGATACTGCGCCTGCCAACTCGATGCGGCCCAAAGGTCCGACGCGAACGGGTAGGGCAAACCGGACGCAATGTTCCAAATCAGCTTATAAGAATCGTCTCGAACGACTCGCATCGGGTAATACATTTGAATCTCATGAAATGTATGTGACGCAAAAATCGTCTCCCAATGTTTCGCGTCGGGATTGCCAAGTACCGACAGCCACGATCGTCCGTGATAGGTGTTGAAAGGTTTTCCGCCATCCCGATTTTCGAACTGGGGCTTGCGAGCCTTTTCGTTGGCGTCCGTTAGGTTCGTCGCGTCATACGTTTTCGGGGCGTTTTTCTTGGTGTCCAAAGCGCCGGCGAAATCGAGCAAGGTTGGTGTGATATCGATGTGGCTGATCAGTGCCTCGGATTGGAGCCCACGACGCGATTGGTAGGGATCGCGAACGACCATGGGAACTCTCAAGCCGCCTTCGTAAACGGTTGTCTTTCCACCTGAAAATGCCATGCCATGATCCGAGGTAAAGACGATCAATGTTTTGTCATAAAGATCGGCTGCCTTAAGGACCTCAACCAGTTTCGCGATCCCGGCATCCACTCGCGACACCGATTGGTAGTATTGCGCCAATTCTTCGCGAGTCTCTGGGGTGTCGGACAGGAAAGCGGGTACCGGCACATTGGCCGGATCATAGAAGACTTCGGTCACACCCGGGAAACTGCCGCGATTGGGTTTATTGCCAAACAGATCGGGCGGCAGATCGAGTGACGACGTTCGATCGACGCCGCCGCCTCGATGGGGATCGGCGGTTGCGAAGTAAAGAAAGAAGGGACGTTCGTCATCGGCGGTGATGAACTCGCGGGCGTTTTCGACCATTTCGACCGCGTTGCGAGGATTGCCGCGCAGATAGGTTTGGTAGTGATAAACGTGCTCCGGGCCAACATGATACTTGCCGATGTGACCGGTTCGATAACCTGACGCGTTCAAAACGTTCGGCAGGCTTAATCGACCAACATCCTCAAACGTCAAGAATTTGTGGAAATGATGCTGGTGGCCATATTGGCCATTGCGATGATTGTGCAAACCGCTCATCACCACGCTGCGACTGGCGCTGCAGGAAGCGGTCGTGGCGAAGGCGTTTCGGAACACCACACCATCGGCTGCGATTTTGTCGATCGCCGGCGTCTTGGCGACTTTGTCGCCGTAGCAACCGAGCGTTGGGCTTTCGTCGTCAGTGATGAAAAAGATGATGTTCTTCTCCGCGCTATTCGCTTGGCCGCCGAGCAAAACAGCGGTGATTGCGATCAGAGTGGAAGAGAAAAACAGCGAGCGACTTGGTCGGTTCGGTGGCCGAACTCGGGACGCTAGCAAAAGAGGAACGGAAATCATGCAACGGATTCCTGGTGGGATGCAAAAGTGAGGGATGAGCTGTGGTGGTGGGGGTGAACCCGTATTGTAAACCAAGCGAGAGGTTGCCGAGAAATTGCTGAGACGAAAAGTTCGGTTTTAGCGGTTGGGGTGATTGTGCCGAAGTAAGACCAGTGTGGCGGTTCATCCGTCGGTACCGCGACTCGGCCATTGTCCCTGAATCAGTGTGAATTTCGATGAACAAGCCCCGTCAGGCTGAGGTAGATCGTCCCTTCCCAGGGGTTCCGGTTTGGCAACGTTATGTTGGCATCGGACCGATCGAAGAGGCACGGCAAAAAATCTGTCGGATGATCAATCGCGGCGAAGCGATCGGCGTCGTGATGGGACCACCGGGAACTGGCAAGACGTTGCTCTGTCACAAGGTCGCGTCGCTGCATCGGCAAAGTCACGAAATCGTAATGCTGGGCGATATTCGCGTCACCAGTCGCCTGGGGTTGATCCAGCAAGTGCTGTTTCATCTTGGGCAACCTCACCTTGGTAAAGACGAAGATGCACTTCACTTGGCATTGGTACAAACGCTGTCCAAGTCGACGGGTGCGTCGCGAACGTTGTTGTTGATTATTGACGAAGCGCAAATGCTGTCGGCCGATTTGCTGGACGAAGTGCGGATGATGTCCAACATCGTTCGAGACGGTCGTCCGATGGTGCAGACGCTGTTGGTGGGCGGTCCACGGCTGGAAGACGCTTTGGCCGATCCGCAAGCCGAATCGTTGACACAGCGGATTGCGGTGCGTTGTTACTTGCATCCGCTGACTCACGGCGAGGCCGATCAGTACATCCGGACGTCGATGTCATCGCTGCGATTGGCAGTGGATGATTCCGCGATTTCATCGGTGCATCATGCCAGTGGCGGCATTCCGCGGTTGATCAATCAACTGATGGATCTGGCAATCGAAGTCGCAAGGACAAAGCGATTGAGCGTCGTGGATGAGTTGTGTGTCCAGATCGCATGGTCTGAATTGCAACAGTTGCCAAGTCCGATTTTGGAATCGGAATTAAAGCCACGTGGCGGCGTGATTGAGTTTGGCGAACTCGACGGTGCGACATTCGATTTTGATAACGAGAAAATCGAATCGAGTTCGGCTCGCACGCCTGTGACCACAACCGACCGATCGGACTCGTCCAGCGTTCTGAAACACCCCGTCACCGAACCGGTGACGGCTTATGCCGATATCGCGTCGATTCTCAATTCGGCATCGATCGATTGCATGTCTGAATCGGCGAATTCGGGGTCGTTCGGTATTTGGTCGGATTCGATATCGTCGCTGGAATCGAAAAACGAAACGGGTTCGATCAAGGTCGAGCTAAAGACCACTCGCACAACGATCCCGCTGCACGCGTCCCAGCAGATTGCCTCGATTGATGATGAACTGTTCGGAGGCGATTTTGACGACGAAATGCCGGTCGACATTCATCCGATCAGCTTCTCGAGTTTGAGAGCCGATCCAGCGCACGAGGAATTAACACTGCACGAAGAAATTCTTCGGATGTCGAAGGTGGCAGACAGCGCGCTCCAAGGCGGTAGCTCTGCGGCAGCGACCGACCGACAATCTGGTCCGCCGCGTGGCGGGATGAATCCGGTTTTCCTGGCGGATCAGCACGGCGGCTCGCAGACCGATCGAGCTGCCGGGAATCGCGCCGCCCAACCGAATCCGTCCTGTGATGTCCCGCGCGAACTAGCCGACGCGTTGGCCGTAGTCTGGGACGACGATGCTGAATGCAATCCGATTGACGATCGTGACATGTTGGTGATTGAAGAAGATGTGACGATCATGATCGATGCACCCGAGTCGAGTTTTGTTGCTTCAAGTGCAATGCGAAAGCCGACATTGAAGGTTGTTCAAAATTATCAAAGCCTCTTTTCACGACTGCGTGGCCAGTAGTAAAAGATTGCGTATGAACCCTGAAATCATCTCAAGTGACTTGCTCGACCCGCTCGCAGACATTGTTTGCGAGCTTGAGCAGAAACGCGGCGTCACGCCCGTGTTGGTCAGCGATGATCGTGTCGTATTGGCTGACGATTTCTATGTTGGGCTGTGTTTGGCGGTCTCAAAACGGTCCGGGCGATCGGTCCGCTTAGACATCCTGCCGGGGCATCGATTGTCGCCCACTGGTCGGGTCTATCGCTGCGTCGCTGGCCAAGCGATCGGACCTTGGTTGCCAGCAGCGATGGCATCGGTGATATTTGCACCGCTGAGGCGGCGAGCAATCTGCCGTTTGTCACGCCATTTACCCACTGGCTCGCGAATCGAATCGACAGTTGCGGTGTCACGTCCCGGTGGCAGTTTGCGGGAGTTGGTGATCGGATTAGCCGGTCCCACGGATGAATTGCCCTCGTTTGCCGAAGAAGTGTTTTTCGATATGGGGCTCGCAAGACAGGCGGCTTGAGGCGGTTTGGATGAGAAAGGGAAAGAGAGATCGGAAACGTGGAATCTGTTCCATCGGCAAAGCGACCAGGCCAGGGAGTTTCACGCGTCCTGGTTGCTGTTTGCACCTACAACGAATCGGCCAATTTGCCCGAGTTGGTCGACCGTATTTTTGCTGCTCTGCCCCAAACTGACATCGTCGTTGTCGACGACAATTCGCCCGATGGCACCGGTCGCTGGGCAATCGAACGAGCCGTTCACGATTCGCGTCTGAAGGTAATCATTCGCGAAAACGCCCGAGGACTCGGCGGGGCGACCAAGCGCGCTTTTCAGTTCGCCGTGGACCAGCGGTACGACTTTCTGCTGAACCTTGATGGCGATCTCAGCCACCAACCGGAAGCATTGCCGACGATGTTGGCTGTGGCTCAAAATGACTCAGCCGTTGATGTGGTCGTCGGTTCGCGCTATTGCGCCGGTGGGGCGGTACAGGGGTGGCCACTACGCCGCCGCGTTATGAGCCGACTCGTTAACCGCTTCGCTGTCAGTGTGATGCGATTGCCGGTGTCGGATTGCAGCGGATCGCTACGTTGCTACCGAGTTGAAACCCTCGCGAAAATCGAACCGTCCAGCTTAACAAGCAACGGATATGCAATCCTGGAAGAGGTTTTGCTGCGATTGAGAGCAGCCGGAGCAAAGATGGTCGAGGTGCCGATCGTTTTCTATGACCGCACCAGAGGGGATAGCAAATTGACGCTCTCCGAAGCTTTTCGATCAGCCAGACAGTTGGTCAAAATGGCTTTGACTCGCTAACCAAGAGACGTCTCTTCGCCGGCTAGCGGATTCCGGATCGGCGATCCATACAGAACCATCAGCTAGAAGAGATGGCAATCAATTCGCGAGGGTTCGCAGCCGGGCGCATCCTGCGCCCGGCCCGTGAGTGATTCGCATTGACGTTTTCCATGGGAAGAACGGAAGCGAATCAGAAGTGATTCAGCCCGTGGCCGTAAGCTGAACCGACCCAATGCTCACGCTAGGCGAACTCGCGGAAGGAGAAGTACCGCATCAACACTCAAAAGCATACCCGCAAGAAAGTCATAAACCAGGGCTTGACGCAAATCGATTGATTAATTTTCTTGCGACCATTCGTGTGTTCGCCTTAAGTTATTGAAAGCAAAGGGCTTGCGGTTTTTTGAAACCGGCGAAATCCGACCGGACAGACGTCCTTGAAATAAAGCTAGCAAAATAGAAACAGCCCCGCAGGGTGGTTTGTTGTGCTCTACACAGGCTGCGCAAGGTCAGCATAAACGGCGCGATAGCGGTCGGCCAGCAGTCCGATTTGGTGATGGGTAACAGCCCGTTGTCGGTTCAAACGGCTCAGCTCTTGGGCCGCATCGGGCGCCTGCCACAGCCGCTGGATCAGCTCCCGCAGCGCCGCCGGGTCTTCGGGAGCACAGGTTTGGCCATCGGCAACTTCGCCCAACAGTTCTTCCACCCCTTCGACCGCAGTTGCCGCAACCGGTTTGCCTGCGGCCATCGCTTCGAGGATCACATTGGGCATCCCTTCGTAACGACTGGGCAGAACCAGCAAACGGCACCCTTTGATGAGTGCCAGTGAATCGGCCCGCCAACCGGGGAGCTGAAATCGTGCCGGCCCCAATCTTTTGGCGACCCGTTGGAGTGTGTCACGCTGCGGGCCATCCCCGACCACCAGGCAACGCATTGCGGGGCTGTCGCCAGAATCGACCAGTAACGGCTCGATCGCTTCGACCAACAGGTCGAGTCCTTTTTGGTGATGCAAACGCCCGACGAACAGCAACACTTGGGCGTCTTTGGGCCAACCGAATGCTGTCCAATCGATCGGCAAAACATGGTCAATCGCAGCGATGTCGATCGCATTGCCGATCACATGAGTCGGTGGAATCGAGTGACCGAAAACTTTGTGAGCGAACCGCTCGACCGATCGGCTGACACAGACCACCGCGTCCATACGACGAATCGCCTGTTTTTCGATCAACAATCGGGCGCCATGCATTTGGGCGACACGAATGCCGCCGATGCATACGGGGACGCCAACGGCCCGGGCGGCGAACGTCCCTACGACGTTCGCATGAAACAGCATGGTTTGAACGACATCGGGTTGGCCGCTGCGAAACCAGGTTCTCAGCCACCGATATGCTGAAAGGGCTTGAATCGCTGAGTCGCAGTTGGCTGATTCAACCGATATGCCATGTTCGCGTAACCGCTGAACCAACGCCGCTTGCTTGCCCGTGGGCAGCGTACCGATCGACGCCACTCGCACAGTGTCGCCACGATTGCGTAACCCGATTGCCAACTCCACCAAGCACCGCTCGGCACCGCCGACAAACAGTTCAGTAATCACCAAATCGATTCGCAGAGGTGCATCATTCATCGTGCCGCCCAAGACCGCCTGCGGCGACGAACAATCGCAGCGCTTCAACCGTCGGGCGTACCGCATGGACGCGAATGATGTCGGCGCCCGCAGCAGCAACCGCCAAAGAAACGCCGATCGTTCCGTAATCACGCTGGAGCGTCGCATCGCCGAGCACTTTGCCGATAAAGCCTTTGCGGGAATGGCCGATCAGGATTGGCGTGCCGATTTGTGTGAACCGCCTGGTCGCTCGTAACAATTCCAGATTGTGGGCATGCGTTTTTCCGAATCCGATTCCTGGGTCGAGACAAATCCGATCGGCTTGGATCCCTTGGTCGATACACCAGTCCAATCGCTGGCGGAGGTAATCGTCGATTTCGGCGACGACATCGTCGTACTGTGGATTATCCTGCATCGTTTGTGGATTGCCTCGCATGTGCATTGCACAGACGCCCACGCCCGTTTCAGCGGCGACTTGCGCCATGTCGGGATCACCCTCTAATCCAGTCACGTCGTTGATGATCTCAGCTCCTGCGGCGATCGCAGCCCGGGCGACAACGGATTTGCTGGTATCGATGCTGATCGGTACAGCGATTTTTCCCGCCAATTGCTCGATCACCGGAATCACTCTTTGGAGCTCTTGTTCGGCCGAAACTGGGGTGCTGTAGGGGCGAGTGCTTTCGCCGCCGATGTCGATAATGTCAGCGCCATGACCGACCATTTCGATCGCTGCGGCGATGGCGTTTGCGGTGGAAGCATGTTGTCCACCATCCGAAAAACTGTCAGGTGTAACGTTTAAGATCCCCATCACCAGCGGGCCATGGCTACCGCTTTGGCAACCGGCGCGGATTGCCCTGCGACCGATATTCCACCATCGCTGTGGATCCAGAGAGCCGAACGGATGGTTTACCATCGCATTTCCATCTGAGAGACGATTCGGTCAGCCAAATCGTCAATCGTAGCTTGTAACGAAGTTTGAATCGATTGCCCCGCTTCAGGAACAAATCGGTTGCCTTGCAGCAGGCTCGTTCCGATGTTGGCGTCGACCATCACATGATTTTGCAACAGCGGGTTCCCCCGACGATCGTTCCACGAGATTACCGCTGAAACAACCGAATCGAGTGCCCGTGGATCGTCGCTTGCCGCTTCGGTCAGCACGTTTTTTAATTCATTGGTAATGCGAAGATTGAGCACACTGTCGGCCGCCGGATCGCCCGTGACCTTATAAGGTGTTCGCAATTCGATTTGCCGAATCACGGCTTCTGTCAATCGTGGCCCGAGATCGTGTCGAAACGTTTCGTTGCGTGCGACGGGAACATACACGGTTCGGATGTCATCACGATAAAGTGATCGAGAACCGAATTGATAAGTTGCACATCCGGTCGCCAGCAGGCATGCAATAAGAAGCAACATTGCGAAGGCAGGAAGCCCACCGATTCGCCCGAACGGGATCATGCGAATCCGGGTGCGTTTTTTGACGCAGCACTGCGACAGATTGAAACGTTCCATCGAAGCGATCACCTAAGTAGGCCCGGGCCATCTGTTGTGATCAATGGTTTGGCGCGTTCGCCTTCGGGAAAGACTTTGGTCAGCCATTCCAGCGGTCGATCCGGGGTCGGCGCATAATCTGCGATCACGTCCATTCGCTCTCGCGATTGATCAGCGAAGGGCGTTCGATCATGATTTTCCAGTACCTGTTGGTAGTAGATTTTCGCCGCGCCATACTCACGTCGTTTTTCGCGATATTGGGCACGAACATAAAGCCGTTCTGCTTTGCGAAAGTCGACTTCCGCGGCCGCTCGGGCAACGACATCACGAATCTGAGGGTCTTGCAACTTATCAGGAAATCGCATGCGTGTCTGGCGAATCAATTTATCGGCTTCGTCGAGTACCAATTGGCTGTACTTCGGTCCGGCATACATTTCCAGTTTGCAACGTATGCCCAATAAATGGGCGTTGAACAGATGCTCGCTGTCGGTAAACGTTTCTCGTAAGTCCGTCAAGAACTCATCGGCTTCGCTATACTTTTGTTGGCGGAACTTTTCCACCGCGGCTGCCATTGTCGCATCATCGGCCAAGCGGCCTGTCGGATCGTCGTAACGGATTTGGTCCAAGACACGGACCGCGTGTCCCTTGGCGTCAAACCAAGGTTTTTTCTCGTCTGTAAAATTGACCACCGCGACACCGTTGCCACCGGCCTTTTCCGTTTCGATCCAGTACTGTGCAATCGCAAACATACGCGCCGCTGCGCGGTCGTTGTGTCGAGAGTTCGGAAATTCTTTTTGCAACTTCGCATAAGCTTGTTCGGCTTTGGGCAAATGGTCAGCAAAGAAGAGGCTTTCCGCTCGCATGAAGGTTGCATCTTGGGCAATCGCGGAACCCGGATGCGCGTTGGCCGATTTTTCGAATTGCTTTGCGGCTTTCACGAAGTCAACTGCTGCAGCATCACGTCGCTTTTTTGAACCGGCGTCGAACAATTCCTGGCCAGCTTGATAGTGCGACCGAGCTTCTGCCAGGCGGCGTTCACGCTCTTGGGGTGTCAGCTTCAGCTCGTTGGAACCATTGACCATTCTTTGGAAACCGTCCTGCGTTGATCGCACCCACGCCGGAGATTGGAAAGACGAACATCCGCTCGATACGATCACCAAGCACGAAACGACTGCCCACCGCCATGCAGGCTTGTTGAAATGCCAGCTGGAAACACACGCCGGTCGCGTGGTCTGCAGAGTTGGCGGATTGATAAAACGCATTGGGAAGACATCCTTGTCGCGACTGTCCGATGGCAACTGCTGGCGGTCGCCCGAACGATCGCCCAAACGAGGCTAGCGACCGTCCAACTCCGTTCTTAATGGGAAACCCAGCTCGCTGGCAACAGCGATTGTGTCCGGGGAACAAAGCCGAGTGTTGTCGAGATGTATCGGCTAAGCGTGGCCCGAAGTTCGCGATAATCCGGATATTCTGCGGAATCGCTATATCTCGCCGAGGTTTCGCAAACCAAATTGCTATCGTGATCACAATGTTGCAAGCGATAAATTTCCGCAATCACTTCGCGTTTGATGGATACGACACCGCGTTGACGCGACCGACATTCTTGACACAGCACGCCACCGAGTTCGTACGCAAACGCCACCCTTGCGCCATCGGGATCGATATCTTGGCCACAGCAAACACACGATTGCGTCGCAGGTACATTTCCCAAAATCCGCATCGCCGACAACTCAAATTGAACGACCGCTCGCAATGCGTCGCCGTCCCCATCGATGTTCTGAATTGTTCGCAACGTCAAGTCATAAAGTTCGTCACTGCTGGCACCGTCGTCGGTCCACAATCGCAACATTTCGGCGACGTAATAACCACAATACAGCCTCACCAACGATTTTTGCGCGGCGCGAAAGCGTCGCTGTAACTTCGCTTCAGTCAGCAGTTCCAGTGCGTCTGACGACTTGCAGATCACCACGATTCGGCAGACTGATAAGAGATCCAGCGACCCTTCGAAAGGGCTTTTTGGGCGTCTGGCACCTTTGGCCAACGCCGAGATTCGCCCCAGATCACGCGTGTAGAGTGTGACAATCAGGCTGGTTTCACTAAACGGAACCATCCTCAGCACGATCGCATCGGTCTGCTCAGTCGACATGGCTGCGCCAGTTCATTGCCACACAAGAATCCGTTTTTCACAGCTCGCCCAATTCACCCAGACCGGCCAGCAATTCGCTCATTTCAGCGGCGGCATGCGAATCGCCTTGTCGCCGGGCTTCGTCAATACCGTCGCGCAGGAAAGTTCTTGCCTCTTCGATTCGACCCAAGTCAACCAATTGTTGTGCTGCCATAAAAAACGCTGGTACATACGGCGGCTGGTCGACGGATAATTCTCGCAACTTGGAAATACTCGCCTCATGATTCCCTTCGCTGCGGTATTCCATTGCCAAACTGTAACGCAAGAACGTGTCGCCCGGCTCGTCCATCAGCATCGCTTCGATCTTTTCTCGTCGACTCATCGCCACTTACCCCCCGTTGGAGTTTTCTAGCAGTTCTAAAAATCGGATGTTGGTTATGAATCGATCGAATTGATTCAATTGATGCAACCCTCCTTTCCGATACTCCAGGTACTGGTAAACCCTAATCGGGCTGCGCCGCCGCGTTTTCGCAGAAGAAACCGGATGGTCGCCCAACCTGAACGAAAGAGTAGCTATCGATGGCTAATGGTTCATCCACCGCGAAATCGCGACAAGAACGAGTCCGTGCCCGCAAGGCTCGCCGAGCGACAATTCGACGTCGGCTGATCACCTGGGGTTGGATCGTAGCCGTTGGCCTCCCCCTTGTCGCTGCATCAGCCTCCGATGCGGTGGGACAGCAAGAGCAGCGCTCGATCGATGGAGCCAACGGAGTCCAAGCCGCTGAGCACAGAATTACGATTGTGGCGCCGGTCGCTCGCGCGATCGCTGTTGACCATTCTAATGAACTGGGTGCCGTGGCTCAGACCTCTGGCGGTTTATTGAGCAACGTTTTCGGCGGCGGCAGCAGTTCATCGAAAAGCTCGAAGGACAAGGACGATGGCCGCAAAGCGTTTCCCTTGCCACCACCAGATCCCTCGACCGTGAACTGGGCAGGCGTTCCTTACCACTCGCCCAAACCAGGCTCGATTGCTGCATCGACTAACAAGACTGATCAGCCGATTCGCGACGCCAACAGCAAAGACTATGCTTCCAGGCCGTCATCGGTTGCCCCGATGCGTCCTGCGGCGACGTCACCCAACTCATCGCAAACTCGATCTTCAACGGCATCGCGTCCACTGCCGCTGCCACCAAGCACCGCGACGGCAGAGACCAGACAGCCAGTTGGGTCGGGTTCAACCGATTCTCCACGCGTGGCCAGTGCGTCTCCGCTGCCGTCGACACGATTGCAACCGACTTCGCCTCAAGCCGATTTCTCGACCAGTTCCAGCAGCCGACGGACCAACCGTCGACAAATTGATCCGCTGAGTCCGGACGAGCTGGGCACCAAAGAGAGCAGCGAACAGGCTAACGATTCGTCGCTGACTCCAGCAGATCGTCCATCGGTGGCTCGCAAAACAATTGCAAGCGTGCCGCCCTCGCTAGCCGAATCGTCGCAGCAGCCATCAACCCGAACCGAGGTGGCGCCTAAAGCAGAAACCGCGTCGGCACCGCCATCGCTCGACAACCTTGCTGCTCAACCGCTTGCCGAAACGGTGCCGGCGCCGGTCAGCCGCACGCAACCGCTTACCCCGGCTGGTGATGCAAAGGCTTATCCTAGCGAGACGATCGCTGGCCAGTTGAGCCCGCTGCGGCCGGTCGAGGCGGCTGGTCAGGAATTAATGCCCGCTGAATCGGGCGATGCTGGCAACCAATCGACCCTGGCGGAAACGGCAACCCGCAGCGCCTCGGGCGAAGAGTTTTATGGCAGTGGCATCGCGGAACCGATCGATTCGAAAATCGTCGATTTGCCCAGCGAAGCGAACCAAATCAAACCCGCGATTACGCCGATACAGTCACGACCCCAAGAGCTCGATTCTGCGGTCGACACGATTTCGGAATCGGTGAATCGGGCCGCAATTAAAACGGTTCCTGCAGCCGGAAAAGTCGTTGTCGCATCGGAAATACCGGGCATCCGCGTGATCACCGAAGGGCCGTCGGAAATACTAATCCGAGATTTGACTCAGTACGAGGTGCGAGTTGAAAACCGCGGCTCGATCGACGCTACCGGAGTGATTGTTCGCACCGCTCTGCCTCCCTGGGCAGAAGTGACCGGTCACAACGCGTCAACTGGCGAAATCACGCCTGCCGGCGCGGAATCCGATGGACAAATTGAATGGATTATCAATAGTTTGCCGGCCGGTGTTGTTGAAAGGCTGTTTGTACGCATCAAAGCCGTCAAGCCGGGATCGTTCGACGTCGCAACGAATTGGACCTCTCTGCCGCAAACCCATTCGGCCAAGGTGACGGTTCGCGAGCCGAAACTGGCTGTCGAAATCGAAGGTCCCGATGAGATCATCTACGGCAAGTCACAAAAGTATCGCGTTCGGGTGATGAACGCCGGCGACGGGTTGGCGTCCAACGTCGTCTTCACGCTCGGGCCCGACGCGGTGCAGCAACCGATCGGAAACATTCCCGCCGGCAAAGAGGCCAGCTTTGAAATCGAGTTGACCGCACGCGATCAAGGCGAGCTAACGATTCAAGGTGCGGCCAGTGGCGATCTCGATCTGACTGCTGCAACCGTCAAATCGGTCGCAGTCGCGGCGGCGCAAATCGATGCCACACTGACTGGCCCGCCATTGAAGTACCAAGACTCCGATGCGGTCTATCAGTTGTTGGTTACCAATTCAGGAACTGCGACTTCCGATTCGATCGCTGCCGAAATCCGGATTCCTGCGGGGATACAGTACGTTGGTGGAATTAATTCGGCTAAAGTCGAAGGAGATCGGTTGATCTGGAACGTCGCGTCGCTGTCACCAGGTGAATCGCTCACTTACGAGTTCACTTGCAAGATGGCTCAAACCGGCAACCATCAACTGACGTTCAATTGCTCCGGTTCTGCGGCCGGCGGTGCAAACGTGCGGCTTGAAACTGTCGTCCAAGCGATCGCAGACCTGAAACTGGCCGTGTTCGACCCGATCGCGCCGGCCGCTGTGGGGGCTGAGGTGACCTATGAGATTGTCATCGACAATCGAGGCAGCAAAGCAGCCGAAAACGTTCGATGCGTCGCGCAATTCGGACACGGCATCGAACCGTTGCGAGTCGATGGCCATGCCGGTGATGTCGTCACCGGGCAAGTTCTCTTCGCGCCAATCAATCGAATCGAGCCGGGCGCGCAAGTCAAACTGCGAGTTGTTGCAAAGGCTGACAAAGCGGGCGACCACCGGTTCCGTGCCGAAGTGCGCAGCGGCGAGACGGTTTTGGTTGCCGAAGAAGCGACCGTCTTCGTCCCCGTCGCCAACGAACGAATCAGTCGCAGCAGCAACGATCCGGTCAGTCGCTAGGTCAAACATCAAGCGAAAAATGCCAGCGACCGAATCGGTCGCTGGCATTCTAAAACGACGGTTTTTTCAGACTGAGCAAGGGAGGTCACGATCAACCGATCCCACCTGCCTATTTGAAAAATCAGTTTTGGGCGACGGACGACTTATACAAAGGATGTTCACTTTGCCCCCCGGCACGCAAATAAGTCATCAATTGAATGATCTCTTCTTTGGTGAACGTGTCCAGCAAGCCCGAAGGCATCATGCTGGTCTTCGCCGGGCGTGCTTCTTCGATGTTGTCGCGGTTCAAACTGGTCAGCGATGACGGATCGAGCATATTGGTCAGCACCGATAAGTTTTTGCCATTCATATTGATCACTCGGCCAACGACGACTTGACCATCATCGGTCAAGAATTGTGTCGCGCCATACTGGTCGCTGATTTCTTTACTCGGTTCAATCGTCGAAACCAACAAATCTTTCGGTGTGAATCGGCGACCGGCGCCCGTCAGATCCGGCCCCAGAATTCCCCCCTGAACGCCGACGCGATGACACTTGTAACACTGCGCTGCGGCAAACAAGCTTTTTCCTTGTTCAAAGTCAAACTTGTGGTCGTTGCTGCTAACCGCTTCGGCTAACTCGTCCACGGTCCAAGCCTTAACCAATTCCCGCGGCGGCATCGCGACCTCGCTCGACTGTCCGGCGGGCGGATTGAGTACATCTGCCAAGCGAGTCTTGAGGGCCTCGTCGTCAGGCAAGTTTTCGATCGCGACTTTGCGAATGTTGGCTAAGAATCCGCCAAAGGACATCCCGCCTCGCGAGCCGCTCATATCGATGAATCGGCTGAAGTAAAGCCGACGCAGCGGTTCGCTCCAACCGTCGCGAACGCCACGCAATGCCATCGCATAGTGAATCTGGTCTTCCTGGCTCGGAGCGTCCTTCATCATTGCCACAGCGCGGTCGACGATCTTCGGAGCTCCTAAAAAAATCAACACTTGACTCAATTCACGATTGACCGATTCGCTCGAGCCCGGGAAGGCAGCATCGGTTTGTGCCAAAATCTTGTCAGTCTCCGCATCCGTGGGCTTGCCCAATCGCAAGAACGCCAGCGAATAAGCACGCGTTAAGTCCAATTGCTGAGTTTCGTCTAGCTTGCTCCAGTCAAGCTTTGAAAGCAACGCCAACGCTTGCTCGCGATCCGATGGTTGGCCCGTTCGCGCCAGGGCAACCACGGCAGTGATTGTCGCATGGGGCTCGTTCAACGATGTCAGTTTGCCCTTCCATTGATCCACCGGCAGGTGCTCCAACGCGATCCGCGCCGCCGAACGAATCGCTCGGTCGGTATGACCCAAGTGTTCCAACACCATCGGCAATTTTGCCGCGTCGGGTGCGACGTGCAATTTCTCAAGTTCATGACGTGTCGCACGCATTGCCGTCGCAGTCGCATCGACCTGAGGATTAACCGGTTCGGTCGACTCGTCACCAACGTAGCGAATCCGATACAAGCCCGATTGAGTGCGTCGTCCGCCCACGGTCAGGTACATCGCACCGTCCTGAGGACGAATCACTAAATCGGTCGCTGGCAGTGGCGCAGCAGTCGCAAAGGTTTCAAAAATGCCGGTGTAAGTACTGCCCGATTCATCCATATGAACCGCATAGATGTTTCCATAGCTCCAGTCGCACAAATACAGTGCATTCTGGTACTTCGCAGGAAACTTCGCGCCATACCCAAATACGATTCCCGTGGGTGATCCGGGGCCAATGTCAACGACCGACCCGAAACTGTCGGCATAGTAAGCTGGCCATTTGCCGGTACCGTTTCGCCAACCGAAGTCGACACCGCTGACAACGTGATTCACGCGTGTCGGGCGATACCAAGGTACACCAACGTCCCATTCCATATCCGCGTCGTAAGTGAACAATTCGCCCTGGCGGTTGAGTGCAATGTCATATTGATTTCGAAACCCGGTTGCGATGACTTCTAAGTCGCTGCCGTCTGGCATCAGCGACACTACAAAACCGCCGGGCGCCAATCGATCGGCGTTGTGACCTCGTGCGTCCGGCATCCTGCCCAGCAAGTGATCTTCGGACCAAATTTTCGGCACTCGGCTTCGCGAGATATCTTTCGGCAAGTTGGTGTTGTTACCCGCACAGAACAGAATTCGCTTGCTGTCGGGTGACAAAATGATCGCATGTGGGCCGTGTTCGCTGCCCGCATTGAGCGGCACAAGATGCTCTTTCTTGTCGTATTGATCGTCGCCATCGGTATCGGTCAAACGCCACAGACCGCCAGTCGGTCCGCCCGCGTTCACATTCGCGTAAAGCGCATCGAACGCACATAGCAAACCTTGTGCGCCGACAAAGTCGATCTGCAGTTTCTCGACCTTGACCGGTTCATTGGCCACATCGATTCGAAACAACCCACCGTATTGGTCGCAGGCGATCAAACGCCCTTTTGGGTCCACCGTCAAGCTAACCCACGACCCTTCGGTTTCGCTTGCGACCTCGTGCAAAAGATCGATTGCAAAGCCATTGGCAAGGCTAAACCCTTCTGGCGACGTCACCCCCAGGCCAGACCCTTTTTTGACTTTCGCTTTGCCTTTTTGGGCAAGCGCGAACGTCGTCATCGAAACGACCGAAAAAATGGCCAAAATGAAACGCAAACAAGTCATTGAATTGGAAACCTCAGGATGACATTCGGAAAAACCGGTAATCACAACACTCGCCGCAAAGGGCGACATCTCTGCCATTGTAGCCAGACAGAAGGGACTTCGCTAACCAACATCCTCCGGGGCCTCTTAAACGGCCCCACCTGGACTAAACCGAACCGTTTTTTGACTCGATTTGGCAAAGCCCCGACCCCTGGCAAGGCAATCATATCTGTTATCTTGACGGGTGTCGGAAACGACCCTTTTTATCCAAGCGAGCCTTATCCAAGAGCGGATTTCATGATTGAGCAAACCACACCGGACAAGTTGCAACTTACTCTCGGATGGGATCGCGAACGAGCGAGGCTCAAGACGGAGCAGACGCACCTGCGGAGCTACCTGGCTTTGCAGTTAGCCGCTGCCGGTTTGATGCCGCCACTGGACGATGCGACCGATTCAGCGATGACGGCGTTCTCGGTCGGGATGTTAGAAAGCCTGCGCGAGAAGACTCGGTTGTTAAGCGATCACTTGCCGCCGATCGATCAACGCATTGAAGCATTCTTGGCTAAATACTTTGCCGGGGTTGCCGACCAGCAACCGCTGCGATTACCAACACGGTCGCTCGTACTGGACCGCCATGGAATGGCCAGGGAATTGAGCCTGCCGGTACGCGGCAATCAGTTCTCCAACAGCCTGATCACGTCAACCCGTTGTCACAATGGTGTGTTGAATAACCCAGCCAGCGACCGCCGCACCACAGCGGGCACATTTCATATCGTCGAAGGCGGGCTGCCCATTCCCGGCGATAAACGCGCCGTCCCACGCAACGTTTATGCGGCACTGTTTCGACATGCCATGGCACCACCGGATGAACTGATGCTGCTGCCTTATACCAGCCAGTCGCCGCAACCAGCCGGTACTTGGGTTTCCCTCTTGCTGCGGCCGATCGTTCGTCCGCATGTCCCGGGTTATTGCCACGAAAAGACATTAGAAGTCCGTTTCTTCGCCCCCGGTTCTCTTGTCAGTAACCTCGATTTTGTCGAATCGATCTTCGGTAACGCAGGTGATCCGCTGATCGCCGAGAACGATGCGGGTTTGGATGTTTATCACTGGAGCGGCCACACCGGATGCGTGATCCTTGCACCGCATTTGGTGACGCTGACCAAAAAAGAACTTGGGTTGCCCCATTACGACGAAGCCACCGATCGCCAACGGGCCGATTCGATGTGCTATCGCGACGAGACTGAAAAGTACAACAACGGCGTCGCCTTCAAGTTGACTTGCCGCGATGCTTCAGGAACCGTTGTCACGCTGATCGCTGACAACTATTACGGGTATTGCAAGAAAGAAGTCAAAACCCAAATCAGCTACGCGGCAAATCTGATGGGAGGCGTTGAGGAAGAGCACGCAGGCGGGGCACTCGCGTTTGCCTCTTATTCGCTCGGCGAAGATTTCCAAGTCAATACTTATCCTCACAACAAGCGAACCTTCGCCGATGTCGCGCGAGATTATTCGTCGTTTATCGACATCAAGCCCGAAGGTTACGGGATTGATAAGCTTTGGCCGAGTGTGATTTACATCCCTGAAGATGCCAGGGCCAAACTGTCCCAGCGGTGCATCAAATGGACCCTTGACGGTGTGGAGCAGCGAGTGCCGCTTTCGCCCGAACAAATTTATATTACCCCAAGCGGTTATAAGATTCGTCTCGAACGGCACCCCAACGCTCCGTCGTGGCGACTGGTCGGCACGGTGGGCGAAGGCTTGTTCTGCCACAAACCTTGCACGGTTTCCGGTGGTGGGAAAAGCGAAATCAGCAAGAGCCTTCGCGATTATATGTTGTTCGGTCCGATTTTTGTCGCAGATATCGAAAAGGACTTTGCCAAACTCGATGAGATTTTCAGCAAGGACTATCAACATCGCTGGCGTTCCGATTATTCAGCACGACCGAATTATTCTCAGTCGCCGACGCGACAAGTGCTTTCGGATAAACGCACGCTAGGCAGTGTCATCAAACTGTTGACCAAGTCGCCCGATTATAGCGACGAGTACAACCAATGGCTCGATACGATTCCCGATCACGTCTACGCGATGGCATTAATCATCAAGCGGTTTACGGCACCGGAGATCCACCAGCATTGGCGAGAACATTTTGGGGTCGATATCGTCAATGGTTCGCCGGGCCACGAATTGAAGTTCGGTGAGCGGTCGTTGGTGGGGACATATTTACGAGTCGGTCTAGACGGTGGGCGCTGGAGAACCTTTAAATTGCGCCAAGATTTTATCGCCGCCGCGAAAGTTCAGAAAGAAGACGATATCAGCGCCAGCGTCGTTGTTCCGATCGCTAAGTTGGGCATCATCGGTGAGGATAAGAATCCGCCGATCAGCTATAAGTTTGTAACCAATTGCGAATACCGATTATTCCAGCGGCCTGACGACGCGATTCACCGTGGCTTGGACAAGCAGACGGAAATTGATTTTGCCCGTCCTGGCAATTTTATCAGTAATTTTGAACCGCTCGATCTGGCGCAAATAACCGAAATCGTCAAGGATGTCATCGATTTCGAAAAGTTCACGCCACCGATGCAGTCGATGCTGGCGCAAAGTGTCGAGTCAAACTCGGCATTTGTTGTCAGCAGCGCACACCCTCGTCGATTAGAAGATGGCACGACCAGCAAGAATCCTCGGTACTTGCAAGATCGCCCAGATATGGTGAACGCTCGGGACACCTATGTCGCATATCGAGGTATGCAACTGCGGCGCAGTTTGCCCCATGACGGGGCCGTACACGTTCCCGTCGGAGCGATCCTTTGTGGACGCCGCAACAATCCGCCCGACCACGCAGCGGGAATTCGTTCCTTGGCGGTTTATAATCCTTTGCATTATCAGGACCTGCCCGAACTGATCATGGATTTCGTCTGCTCTTTAACCGGTAAAAGCCCTAGCACTACCGGTGCTGGCAGCGAAGGCGCACTGACCAAGGGGCCGTTCAATATGTTGCCCACCACCGCCGATTTGAACGCCGCCATCGTGTCGATGATTCTGACCGGCTTGGGCGGGTTCAGCACTCCGGCCGGACACATCGGGTCCCGCTTTGAGGTCGGTCACGACATCAGTTTATTGATTCCCGAAATCTTCTGTCGGATGGATCCGCAAGAGCGCGATCCCAACAACCTGATCAAAGAAGGGATGCTTGAAGAAATCAAAGACTTTGAACACAACGGCACCTTGATTCCAGCCAGTCGGTTAGGTTACCGGATGACCAAGAAGTTTGTCCGCACCTACTTGGCTCGCGTTTTTGACAACCCCGGCAAAGTTTTTACCACCGAGATTCTGCAACCCGAGACTGAAGACCTTCATTCGTACGCCGACGGAATCTTGCACATCGTCGAGGCTCAAAAGCGCGTCGCACAGCGATACTTTGATGACGGCACCTACGATTCTGCGTGCCCGCCATTAAAGGCCGTGCTCAGCATCATGGCGCACGGTCACTACAACGGCCTGGACGCCAACAGTTCCGAAGTCCGAGCCATGTTTACTCAGCAGTCACTGCTGGAAAGCCCGTGGTATCAGGAGCGTTTGCAGACGAAACAATTACGCGACGTCAAACTTTGGCAGCACGCACAGCAACGCATTGAAGGCTACTTGGCCGATCCTGTTCATATCGACGTGGTTCACCAATTGAAACTGCACGAGCGGCTCGATTATGCCAAGCAGCAGCTCGCCCGAGTCAGTAAGCCTGATTATATTAATGAGTTAGTGGGCACGATCGGAGCGGATGCATTGCATCCGACCGACAGCGAAATTGGTCTCTTGGCCGCCACGACTGCCTTCGGCGCGAGGTGAATGAGGCACCTAGCTTGAAGAGCATCGCGATCTGTACGTCGCGATGCCCGACTGGGTGGGCCTGTGATCGCGCTGAGTTGTGGGCCGCTGGTGATGAATCAATCGCGGTACCCGTTTTTCAGCATGCATCTTCTTGGCAATGAATAAAACAACGCGTTCGGACCAAACCGTTTTGGTCGTCGGAGGCTCATCGGGAGTCGGGTTGGCCTGTGTTCATCAATTGCATGCTGAGGGCTTTGGCCAAGTTTATTCATCCAGTCGCAGGGGATCGGAGTCGCTGGCGACTGTCAGCCGGTTCGTGGCTGCGGACGTGACCGACAATGCTTCTGTTCAGCGACTGATCGAACAGGTGCTCTCTGAATCGGGAAAAATAGATACTCTGATTCATTGTGTCGGTTACGTGCTTTCTGGTCCGATCGAAGAGACTTCGCTAGCCGAGGCGATGCAGCAGTTTGATACCAATTTTTGGGGCATGGTACGTGTCGTCCAAGCCGTGCTGCCGTCGATGCGAGCATCCGGTGGCGGCAGCATTGTGCTGATCAGCTCGATTGCTGGCATCATTCCGCTGCCCTACCAGGCGTTTTATTCGGCCAGTAAGTTTGCGATGGAAGCGTATGCGGAATCACTCAGTTTTGAAGTGGATGCTTTCGGGATTCGAGTTTGCCTGGTCCAGCCCGGCGATTTGAGAACGCCCTTCACAGCAAGCAGGAAGCGGGTCGCCGCCTGCGGACCAGGTTCCGACTACTACCAGCGTTTTCAACGCTGCATCAACAAGATCCAATCGCTGGAAGCCGAAGGGCAGGCACCCGAAAGGGTTGCCCGAGACATCGTCAATCTGCTCGCGCGGCGTGAATTGCCGATGAGGCATCTCATTACCAAACGCTCGGAAAAGCTAGGGCTGTTGCTGCGAAAGTACGGGCCACTAGGACTCTATCGCCGCGTCATCCGATCGGTCTTCGATGCTTGATTACAGGCCCGCGTGGCAAATTGAGCCAGGATCCACCCGAAGCGTCATCCAGTGGGGGTGGCTTGCGCAGCAAACCGCTGATTCTGCGGCAGACAAAAGGCTGGCCAGGCGGTACGACCACTACCAGTGGGCATTCGTTTGCCCCGCCCGGGGAATAAGCAAAAAGTTTTCTAAAGGCCGCGGGGCCTTCTCAGCCGATGACGAAACGAGACCGATTTGTTGTTGATTAAAAAATCCTGGCCTATTTGCGGTTGCCAATGTGCAGGTCGGACGAGTACATTTTCAGATTACGAGAGTGAAGATTGACGGCGGGCGACGAATGTAGCGATAATCGCCGAAGTTCTGAACATTTTGAAACTCGAAACGGGAGTCATGAGAACATGCAGTTGGAGAACCGATGGTTAAGCTAGTAGTTCGCGACCGAGAATCGATCCAAGAAGCGGTCCGAAGATTTCGGAAATTGGTAGAACGAAGCGGCATCAAGAAAGAAATGCGTCGCCGCGAATATTACGAAAAGCCAAGCGAAACCAAACGTCGCAACAAGTTGCGAGCTGAACGTCGGGGCCGTCACACCCGCATGTTGCGTGCTTAATTTTTCAAGCACTGACCCGATCAAACGATCGCGGGCGATTAGCTCAGTTGGCTAGAGCGTCTCGCTTACACCGAGAATGTCGGGGGTTCGAGTCCCTCATCGCCCATTTTAAGGTAAAGGCCGCCCTCCGCCAGAAGGCGGCAGGCCGAGACAAAGCCCGGGATTTCCCGGGCTTTTTTCGTTTTCGGGTGATTCGCTGTTGAGCCATCAAAGGACGATCCGAGACCCTTCGAGCCGCCTTCGTGGGCTAACTTTTGGGCAATCCCGGGAGATAGATCCGCGATCGCCTGATCGAGATCCGAGTCCGAGACCGTCCAGTAGTGTTCTTTCGCGATCTGTTCGGTGTGCCCGCAGATCTCCGCCGCTACGTGGGAAGGGAGCGTTCGAGCGAAGTCCGTCGCTCCGGAAGCCCGGAGATTCTGCGAAAGCTTGGGCCATTGCTTTACCCCAGCCCGGGCGATGATCTTTTCGAGTGTCGTCCGGAGATTCGTCGTTCCGTTAACGTCCGGGAAGACCAGCTCCGCCCCTTCTTCGGCTTCGAGATGAAGCGAGAGAAGCTCTTTCTCGATTGCCGGAAGAAGGGGGATGATCCGGACGGCTCTCTTTGCGTGATGCTCCGTCTTGCTCGAAGCGACGATCGAGATCCGTTTCGCTTCCCAAGCGATATGATCCCACCTAAGCCCCTGGGCTTCGCTGGGGATACGCAAAGCTCCGAGTCTTGCCAGCACCAAAAGCGACCGACAGCGAGCGTTTGGGGCTTTGTCCAGCACCTTCGCGGAGACTTCGAGAGGCACGTATTCTTGCCGCTCTTTGTCCCCCACTCGCCCCATTGTCACCAACCTTATTCGAAAAGGGCGACGAGAATCCGCCATTTGAACGAAATGTCACGCAAAATTGGATGACCGGATTAGCGGTATTAAGCGAAGCAGTACAAACGGGCGACGCTTCGGTGATTGAAAACGGAGTCGAGCAAGGTGTGAGCGCTGACTTATGTGATGCCCTGTCGGGCATAACGCCTCCCGACGAGGATTCGATCTTGCAGATTGAAATGTCATGGTCGCCTGTTCGGCCCCAACATATGCGGGCGATTTCTAATGTCGCCCGTTTCGCCGCGCCAGATTTGGAGTTCATCGCAAATGCGGGGCAAAGGCTTCGCGAAAGGGCAATTCGTCACGATACCGTCGAAGGGCGCATTGTTTCGCTTCGCGAGCAACCAATGTTGATGAAGGAGCTTGGTCGCACAGTCGAGATTCGTACGCGGATAGATGATCGACTTGCTACGGTTCGATTCGGGCTCAATGAAGATCAATATCGCGAGGCATGTGATGCGTACCGTGATCAAATGCAAGTACGTGTCAACGGCACATTGCGCCGTGACGAACGATCAAAGTTTTACGATGTGCGACTGGTTGGGTCGTTCGAGGTTATGTCTTGACGCGAAGTCAGTTTGCGAAATCATCCTGCCGCTCGTTCGCGTAACTTTTCGTACAGGCCAAGCTGGTTCAGCATGATCTGCTTCAGCCCTTCGCGGATATCCGACGAGCCGAGCGCCTTACTGCTGAGCGACATTTGCGCGTCCATGCTGTCCATCACGGCGGAAAGGATTTCGTTGGTCAGGTCAGGCGAACTGGCGAATTGCTCCTTTGAGTTGCTGACCGACTGCTTCTGCAAAATCGCCGACTCCAACGTCTTCTCTGCCAACGTCTTGGCGTATGACAACTTGTCACCGTCGGACGTGTCGCTGCCAAACAAAGTGTTCAGGTGCTCGATAATCTCATCCAAAAATGCCTTCTGCTTTTCACGAACACTGCCAGTACCGGCTGCGGTGAGCGGTTGCAATTTCGGCGATTTCTTATCCGACAGTGCCAATCGCTGCTGGCCAAGATTTCGCAGGTTGTGATGCGTGAGCTTCACTTCAGACAAATCGATCCGAACTCGCTCGCTTTCGAACTTCAGCAACTTGGCCAGATACTTGAAAAAGATCGCCCGCTTCTCAAAGTCCGTGTTTCCGTAATCAAAGATTTGTGACAGGAACGCATAAGCACGGGTGTAAGTTGCGATGTCCGAACGAAACAGAATCAATGCGTCCATGGTTTCCTTGGCTGACTTGGCCGCACTATCCTCCTTGGTCGCAGTCGCTTGAACATAAAGGGCCTTGGCGGCGGCAAACTTCTTCAACAAGCGATCAGCAACCGGCCCAATCGCCGCGTTTAATTGGCTTTGCTTCGCGTTGGGATCGAACACCACTTTGACCACACGGTCGACTTCAAAGTCATCGTAGAATCCGGTGCTGTCGAGCTTGGTGCGCAAGTTAAGAATGATGTTCCGATCCGTCACATCGGACAATTCTGCGGTCGCGTAGTATGTCTTGAATGCTGCCAGGATCGCCTTGGAATCGTTTACGAAGTCGAGCACATACGTGTCGTCTTTGCCGGGATAACATCGATTGAGCCGCGACAGGGTTTGCACCGCCTGAATCCCATCCAGCCGCTTATCGACATACATGCCACACAACAGCGGTTGGTCGAACCCGGTCTGAAACTTATTGGCCACCAACAAAATCTGGTGCTGGTCGCCCTTAAACGCCTGTGCGATATCACGCCCCTTCAGATCGGGATTAAGCTCAGTGCTGCTCTCTCGAAGCGGTTCTGGTCCCGATTCCTTGTCGTCGACCTCGCCTGAAAACGCGACCAGCGTTCTCAGCGGATATCCCTTTTCCTTGATGTACTTATTGATCGCCAACTGCCATCGCACCGCCTCCTTGCGACTGGAAACAACCACCATCGCTTTGGCACGACCACTTAGCAAAGGTGCCACCGTCAAGCGAAAATGCTCGACAACGATCTGAACCTTTTGGGCAATGTTGTACGGATGCAACTTCACCCAGTTCATCAAGTGCTTTACAGCGGCATTGCGTTCGACTTCGGAATCGGGCACCTCGTCGCCACCGCCAGCCAATTTGAAAACCAACTTGTACGACGTGTAATTTCGCAACACGTCCAATATGAACCCTTCCTCGATCGCTTGACGCATCGAGTAGACATGAAACGGTTCCGGCAGGTTGTCTTTACTTGGCGGTTGGCTCGGATCGGGACAGCGACCGAACAGCTCCAGCGTTTTTGCCTTCGGCGTCGCCGTAAAAGCGACGTAGGTGATTCCGGCGTCACTCGCCCTTGCCGACATTTCGGCACCCATGATGTCTTCGATGCTGATCGACCCGCCGTCCTCCAATTCCTTTTGTTCTTCGGNNCCGTCTGTGAACTGTGGGCCTCGTCCGCGATCACGGCAAAGTATTTCCCTTCGGTCGCCGCCAGTTCGCGAACCTTCTCCAATGCCTTGGGAAACGTCTGAATCGTACAGACCACGATCTTCTTGTCGCCCG
>DNWZ01000470.1 GCA_003506095.1 Planctomycetaceae bacterium
AGATCAGTCCAAATCGAATCATGTCTGCGACCGCTGGATTGGCCTGCATCGCCTCCTTGACAGTCGGTAGTAGGTCATTCAATGCGGTGATTGGATCACCATCCATTGAGTATGACACATCTGCCACGAAGTAAAAGGGAATAACTTGAATTCCTTCGTTTGATGACATTGCTTTTCTCTTTATTGGTTACGGTTCAGGGGACTTGTACTAGGGATCCCGTATGGTGACATTCTTCTAAGTGCTACACGATTTGAGTTTAGTTTTGCCTCAGAAAAGCAAATAGCATTATTTTTTTCGCCAACCGTGATCTCAATGCATTTCTGATTAAGAAGCTTTTATTAAAAGCATTGAATAAGTTGCGATTTTTTTTCCTTATTGACCAAACGAAAAACTCCTCCAGATCTTGAAAATAATTTTTGTTTTGAAACTTGAAAAGTTCGTGTCATTGCATTCTAAACTTGCATTTACCCCGCAATCTTTTCCTTTGCCGACTTTCTGAATTGGTCGGTATTTGGTTTTCCGCAAGAGCGAATGGTGCGAGTACCATTTTCGTTTTGTACGGTTTAGGCGTGTTTTTTTGCGATACAACAATTTCTTTAGTTGAGCTTGACCTTTCATCCTCCACACTTCCCGCACGGCCTCCCTTCATCTGGCCCACAACTGCGCCCTCGCTTAGTTTGACCAAAATGCTCGCAGGTTGAATTGTGTCTGACACCGGACGAGACATTGAGCCAGAACGTAAGTGGCGTTTCGTCCGAGGACTCAGGTACTGGGCGTGGCGTGCGCTGCCTTGCCCTGAATTCCCAGGGTGCCAGCGGCGACGGATCGGCCCAGAGACCGCGTTTTGCCTTGCGTGCGGCGTCTTCGAGTTGAGCCAGACGATATTCCTTGTTGTATTGCTTGTAATGCCAGGCCCATCCGTCCTCAATCATCTTGGCGTTAGCATCTATGTCGCCAACCATGATGACACCGAGCGTGCGTCCAAAGCGATCGGTACCGATCTTTTTGACCGTAACCGTCTTGCCGAATACCAAGCCACTCAGAGCCTGTTTTGCTCGCGCGCCAAAGCTCTGGTTCGACTCTGGGGCATCGATTCCTTCGAGTCTAACTCGGAGCTGCTCCTTGTTAACCAGCACTGTGACAGTATCGCCGTCGGCGACGCTGATTACTTTACCCAGAAGCTCGTCGACGACATGCGGCTGTTCGGCGCAGGCGAGAGTTCCAGTCAGAAAAAATCCAGCAAGCAGCGCTACCGCAAAATTGCTGGGCAAGTTAAGCACACAAGTCGTTGGTGCCTTTGAAGATACGCCATTGGCTTCAGACATCTGCATGGGTAAATTCGCTAAAAACGGCGGTGATACTGGCATGGCTCGGGTTTCTAGTCTACCAAATCGCTGTGAGCTTCGCTTGATCCAATGAGGTCCCATGGACAACATGTGTCCCATCTGGAAAGAGTTCTTCACGCAACAGTGCAAGCTGAACACCGTTGGGCTGCGTCTGGCAGCCGATTGCAGCCGCTACTAAGTTAGTGCTTTAGCCATCGATTTCTTGATTCGACGCCGTGAAGTCGAATCACGACACATGCCCCTTTCGCCTGTGAACATTTCCGGCCTGATTAGGACCTCCAAATCTTGAGCAATGATGACATACGTTATTTAACTGATCAATCGCTCGCGGAGTTATCTCGCGATTGCGCAACGATGATTCAGCAGGTTTGTACGCGATTGCAGGATGACGATTTGGCCACAGGCATCCGCAGGCTGATGCAATCGTCAGATCTGCTCGAGACGTTTGCGGAAATGCAACAGGAAAACCGCAGCATCGCGGCCATGATTCTTAACGCAGGCCTCGCAACGCTGGTCAACTCACAGAGTGTTATCGCAATCGACAACGAGTTTAGGCGTCGTGCAGCGGAGAGGAACTGATCAGGCCGGGCGACTGTTTGCACGATTTGGTTCTACTAGATCTGCTCCGCCGGTCAGCCCCTGCGGCAGTCGCTAATCTGCGACTTTTTGTCAGACCACGACCAGTAACGATGTCGAATCTCGTTACAACGATTCAGGTCATTAAGTTTGGGGGCCGGCTGTTTTCGTCAAAGCGCAGAACAAACGGCGGTAAAGCCGGATGTCGGGGAATACATTGGGGCCAAGCAGTAAGCGGGAGCGGTATGCTTGCCCTTGGCTTTCATGCCTCGTTAATTCTGATTTCACTAGCGACGATAACTTCACTCGGCCGAATGCCTCGCGGCAACCTCGCTAAAATGGCTGAAAGAAACCCACTGTCGACAGCCGCCCGAACGATGGCCGGCCCAACCCTTTTGAAAAGTTTCCATGCCGGCCTATGTGAAGCTTTTGCGAATGCCGGCTCATGCTCCCCAACGATCTTCCATTTTTCTGTAAAATCGCGTCGGTTGAACAGTCGCCCGCAGGCTCGTGAGCGACAGAATCCGATTGGTGGAACACTAGGAAGTCATTGATGCAACGAAGTCTCGTAACGATTTTCACAGCCGTATGCATTTTCTGCATCGGCGTGCCGACTGCCTTGGGTTGGTCTGCGGGTGGGCACCACATCATCGCCAGTCTCGCCTTTCAGATGCTGGAGGACACTGACAAGCAACTGATTATCGAGATTTTGCGGCAGCACCCGCAATTCGATACGGAGTTTGTCCCGCCAACAGAAGCCGATTCTCCTGCCGAATTACGGCTTTGGATCGCAGGTAGAGCGGGATATTGGCCAGATGTCGCGCGAAATTATCCCGAGTTTAATCGCTCAACCTGGCATTATCAGCTGGGCTCGACTATGGTTCTCGGCAATGTGTCCTTCATTGATGTGCCAGCTACGCCAGTTGAACTACCCGCCGATGCCGACCTCAACACACAAGAGCTTTACATCGGACAAGGGATCGAACTGTGCCGCCGGGTTTTGGGATCCGGAGATGCCAGTGCTAGCGACCGCGCCTTGGCGATCTGCTGGCTTGCGCATCTAGTCGGCGATTCGCACCAGCCTTGCCACGCCGGAAGCTTGTACGCCGAGATTGTGTTTCCCGAGGGCGATCGCGGCGCAAACTCAATTCGAACTCAACAAGCTAGGAACATGCACGCGCTTTGGGACCAGTTGCTGGGGCAGCGATACGCCCATGGAGATGTACGCAGACGAATGGTGGAAATCCAAACGGACGCAGAGTTGGCGGCTATGGCTGACGAGGCCATGGAGCAACCGAATTACCTTGAGCCCAGCCAGTGGCTGAAGGAAAGCCGGGATTCCGGGCTTCACTCTGTTTATACGCCGGAAGTGGTAAACGTCGTGCTGCAGGCGCAGCGCGCTGGGGCGGCTAGCCTGGAACCGATTGCGTTATCCGAAGAGTATCTAAAAAATGCAGGCCGTGTGGCTCAGGGGCGAGCTTTGCTGGCGGCTAGGCGACTAGCTGCAGTGTGGGGAGAGGCGTTGGCTGCTGCCACTGATGAGAGTAGCACACAACGATAGACTGGCATTGTAAAGCACGACTTGCTAATTTGCCCGATCCGCTAACGCAACGACGAAAGGACAACTTAAAGGCGAAAATATTTTCGTCGGTAATTCTGCTCAGACTCGACGGCTTAGCTCCAAAATACCTGGTGCCAGAGACGCATCACAATCAGCGATGAGTAGGCTGGCCGTAGGAGCAATCCAGCATCCACATTCAGGATAGTTGGAACACACAAAACGAAATGTGCGATAGCCCGGGAGCAACCGGGTTTGATCGCCACAGTTAGGACATGGAGGTATTTTTATGGCAAGTGGCATGCCTTGGAAGCTCAACGCTTCTGATCGAGAAATCGTGATTCCGAGTCCGTCGTGATACAAATATTCTATGCCACTGACCAAGTCGTCTCTCTGCAGAATCGAGATGGCAGTCAGCCAATGAAAAACGTTTCGGCGCGAGCTGGGGTCGCGACCGACCAACTTCCACTTAAATGGTGAAACGAATACTTGATCACCGAAAAATGTAGGCATCGCTCTCGTCCGCAGATACATTTACAAACACTAAAAATCACCATTCTTGTGGAATCATAATGGCAAATCGCGTAACCAGTAAAGTAACGCAGAGTTGTTAAGCACCTATCGCTTCGGTTTGTTAATCGGCTAACCCAGGTAACATTTGTCTCGGTAAGGATGGCAGTAAAGAAGGCAGGCGATGTCGAGCATATCTTCGATCACCTGTCGGTGTCATGCTATTTGGTTGTTTACGGTACGGCAAAAGTTTAACGCCCGCAAGTTGAATGATTCACTCGCGGGCGTTACTTTGACATCTGCATTTACATCGTGCTAACTGCGGGAACCAACCACTTTTGTCGCTTTCTTCGCGCCAAGTTTTCTGCTCGATGCGTAGGCCAACTTCTTTCTGTGCTGCTCACAAATCTTGATAAGCTGCTCGTCGCAGTCAAACCGTCCCCAGCGGCTGGCATCGAGACAGAGGACGTACTCGAAGTCAGATCGCTGTTTGATCCAGTCATCCAGCATTTCATTAAATGCCGGACGTTCATCGGAGTCGATGCTGGCCAAGCAGTCATCGAAGAACTCACGAATGATTTCGACGCCGTTTTCGGCTGCCCACTGGCGTACTTGTGCTTGCTGTTTTGCAAGTGATTCCTCCTGGCGGTTCTGGGCCGACTGTCGGTAGTAGGCGATCGCTCGTGTCAGCGGCGACTGTGCCCCTGGCTGTTTTGATTCCGAAAAATTCGCCATCTTCAATCTTACTTCGTAAAAGTGAGGTTTCGGCTCCGACCACAATGGCCGACGTTTTCAACCGAACCAGACAGTTACGAGATGCCGCTAGCAGTCATCAAGCGGCTAAGTCGCGCAAGCGGAAAGAATCCGATCAGGCGTAAACTGCCTTCCGTGAATGATTTCGACGGGGACGAAAACGCGGCTTTTGAGAAAGTAGAACGCCGACTCGCGACGGCGGCTTATCTTGGCCCCTAGATCGGCGCCGGTTGCACAAGTTGGCCGAATCCGACGATTGATACGCTTGGGCGAAAAGTCGCGACACCGCCCAACGTCGCGGGCACTAGCGTAAACGTCACCCTTCTTTTGGAACTCTTCGTCACGAAGAAATGAGTGGTAGCCACTCGTTCACCGAAACCGTTTCATGTTATCAAAATAGCTAGTCCTGTTTGCTTACACGAATGCGAGCCTTGACCAGACGCATCAAGGTTTCAGCCATTTCAAACTGGTCCAGTTCCCGCCGCGATGCCTCATCAAGTGTATCTGTTCGGTTCAATTCCAGCAGATGGTTAGCTCGTTGAATGGCCGCTTGAGATGGGCGGAACTCAAGAATGGCCTCTATGGACGGGGCAGAAGCAAAAAAGCGTGCGATCTCCTCAAGCATTGATGCGGCAGAATTATTCGTTGACAT
>DNWZ01000228.1 GCA_003506095.1 Planctomycetaceae bacterium
ACGTATCGACATGGCTCGGCCCGCCATGCATGAACAAAAAGATGACTCGCTTGGCACGGGCCGGAAAGTGAGGGGGTTTCGGAGCAAGTGCCGCAGATCCACTCGCATGCGAACTGGTTAAAGCTTCTGCCGCGATCGCTCCGTTTTTGGCCATCAGATCGGCAAGTGCTAGCATGCCAAAGCCGCAAGCTGACTGAGCGAGAAACCGTCGGCGGGGTGATGCGACCGGAAAACTTGTCATAACAATATGCCAATGTTGGAGCCTGTCCGAAAAGGTTCAGACGCTTTTCGGAAAGGCTCTTAGTCCAAGAAACGATACTCAGTGCTCGCCACAAGCGTTTGCACGGCTTTTGCCCAACCTTCTAATTCTTTATCAAAACCGCTAATGAACTCTGTCAGCCAGATCGATTCCTGATCCGTGGGATCACGCTGCAACATCGCATGATAAGCCGCCCGCAAACGGGCTTGATCAGTCGAGTTCGTCTCGATCAAGCGTTCTGCTGCGGTGCGACACCACTGAATCACATCGGGATTGTTCAGCAGCGTCAGCCCTTGCGACGGCACGTTTGTTGATTCGCGTCGACCGACGATCAAGTCGGGGTCGGCAAAATCAAAGGTCGTCAGCAGAGGTGTTAATTCCCCTCGAATCACGGGCAAATAAATCGATCGTCGAGGCGTTTGATCGATCTTGATCTCAACCGGCGTCGGAACATTCTGGCTGACCAAAACACCAAAACCCGCCATCGGCGCGATTGAAGAGGTCATGTCCAATTGACCAGCGGCGATCAGCAACGTGTCACGCATCGACTCGGCCTGCACTCGTCTACGGTTCGCACGCCACAGCAACCGATTATCAGGATCGATCGTAAAAGCCGATTCGTTGAACTGGCTCGACTGGCTGTAGGTTCCCGTCATCACAAGGCGTCGCACCAATCGGCGGATCGACCAGCCATCACGTACGAACTCGATTGCCAGGTTATCCAGCAACTCCGGATGGCTAGGCCGTTCACCTTGAATACCGAAATTGTCAACTGTTCGCACAATCCCTTCACCGAACAAATGCATCCATACGCGATTCACAATCACGCGGGCAGTCAGCGGGTTGTCGGGATCGGTTAACCAATGCGCCAGTTGCAATCGACCACTTTGACCTTCGGGGATCGATGGCGGTGCTCCGGATGAACAAATCCGCAGGAATCCGCGAGGCACTTCGGGACCGCGGTTGGACACTTCACCTCGAACGCAAATGAACGTGTCGCCGATTTTCGCTGCATCGCGAACTGCCATCGCCATCGGCAACGGTGCAGGGCGATTCGCTTCGAGTTGTTTTAACTCAGCTTCAAGGCTCTGCAGTTTCGACTTCGTATCGGCAACGAAGTCGGCCGCCAGTTTTGCATCAGCGACGACTTGTTCGCTCGACTTTGACTCCGATTGAGAAGCGGGCGTCGATCGAATGAACTTCACCCCATCGGCTAACACGTATCCATCGGTACCTCCGTTGTGAATAACCAACTGTGCGAGTTTGGTATCGACGAAAGTATGCTCTCCGAGTGAATACCAAAGTTTGTCGATCGCTGGTTCGATGCGTTGGTTAATCGTAAAATGGCGGACGAATGATTCGTCGTCTTCTTTGCCGCCTAAGTGTAAGATTACTGGAACGTTCGATGCACGATTGGGACCTCCACTGAATGCGATTCGAACCTCATACGCACCAGGTTCGGGTGGCCCGGCAAACGTAATCTTTGCGTTCCCTTTATCACGATTTTGATCGTGAACGTAACCTTCGCCGTGATAAGGTTTGCTATAAGTGGTCGATTGCCAATCGCCAATCTTCTTGGCCTGCGTGTCATCAAAAACGATCTCATTGCTAGATAGCGTCGACGTACTCTCGGCTTGTTCAACCGCTTTTTTTGACTTCGCGATTGCCCCGTTTAAGCGTTTCTTTTCGACTTCGAACTCATCAAGTCGGCGAACATGATCGGGGTCAGCGGGCAACGGACGCTTATGCCAAGTGCTGACATACTTTTGGCTCTCTCCGTCCAGCACCTGTGTACTGCGAAAGATTCCTGCCAACGCGTAATAGTCTGCTGTCGGAACCGGATCAAACTTGTGGTCGTGACAACGGGCGCAACCGAGTGTCAGGCCTAGCAGCGAGCGGCCGACGGTATCAATCATATCATCGACAACGTCCATCTCCAGTTTCTCTTTATCTCGCTCGCTCAACATCTTTGTGCCGAGCATGAGAAAACCGGTCGCTATAAGATTTTCCGTCGCCGCTTCATCGTCGGACGCTTCCATCAAATCGCCGGCGACTTGCTGGACCACGAAGCGATCAAATGGTTTGTCTTGGGCAAAGCTGCGGACCACAAAATCGCGGTAACGCCATGCATCATGAAACGTCGCGTTGAAATCGCTGCCGTTGGAATCGGCATACCGAGCGACGTCCAACCAATGCCGCCCCCAATGTTCGGCGTATTCGGGGCTGTGCAGCAGGCGATCGGCAATCCGCCGCCAGTGCTGTTCAGACGGATCGGCTCGAAACGCTTCAATCAATTCAGAGCTGGGTGGCAAGCCGGTAAGATCGAAACACAATCGACGCAGTCGCACCAGAGGATCAGCGATCGGCGGCGACTTCAAACCGGCCGCGATCCGCTTGGAGGCAACGAATCGGTCCACCCAATCGCTGGCATCTGCATCGCCAGCGGGCTCCGGAGCAGAAGTTTCGACCGGAGCTCGGAAGGCCCAAAACTTGGCCGCCGCATCCCAATCGATCTCGCCGCCACGCACGCCGCTGGGCATCGCTTCGTCTCGCGGGTCTGGCGCCCCCATATCGATCCATTTTTCAAAGTCCGCGATCACTGCATCGGGCAACTTGCCCTTGGGCGGCATCTCAATCGATTCGTATCGAATCGCTGACATTAGCAAGCTTGCGGCACTGTCGCCGGGCTCAATCGCTGGACCACTGTCGCCACCTATCTGCCAACCTGCACGGCGATCCAGAGCCAATCCACCGTCCATTTTCTCAGAATCATCGCTGTGGCACTCCATACAATGCGTCAGCAAAACAGGACGAATCTTTGCTTCGAAAAACGCGATTCCCTCAGCGGTTGCATTCAGCTCCGATGCGTCAACCACGCGGAACCTGTCAGATGCCGCGATCATAGTGAATGCGGTAACTGAGAATACCCAAAGCAATTTTCGTCGGTTCCACATAGCTGGACCGGGCGGCAAAGGAGGGAGCAAAGTGAGGCAGGAGGCGAACAAGGGACTCATTGTAGCCGTAAATTGGCAGGCGATGTCAAGCGAACGAGCATGATTTTGCTGCAATCTGATCCGATACTGCTTGCCATTTCTGCTCGCATTAGGCAAATGCAAACGCCAGTGTGAACGGATGTCGACACCGCCATTCATGCAACTAAGATAGTGGGCTATGAAACCCTTCCCAATCGCCAAAGACTTCATGACTGGCAACATTTGTCCTTGCTGTGGTAAGCCAGTAATGAACTACTGGCGGTTTGTCACTGAAGCCGAACCGACCAAGTCGACAACCTGCAGCAATTGCGCTGCAGTGCTCAAACGCAGCTCAACCGTTTGGCTGCTCGTGGCCACCATGTTTGTCGCCATGCTAGCGACTGGCTACCCGCTGTTCGTTTCCTTGTATAGGCACGGCTGGCATTTGTATTTTCTGGTGGTCAGTGCGGTCGTATGGCTTTCGGTGTGGGTGATGTTGGTCAACTTTCTGTCTTGGCAATTGATCAAATGGCAACCGGTCGATGCGGCAGAATCACCCTAGCCAATCGCACGAAGCGTCTTCATGCGGCTTACGAACCAATCGCAGCAGCTGAATTAGCTGCTGGTGCTGGTCCGGCGAGAGGTGCCCAACCTGCTTTTGATGCATGGTCAAGATTTCATGATGCATTGAATCGAGCATCGAGAGGCCGATCGCGGTGATCCAAGCTTCGACAACTCGCCGATTGCTATCCTGCCGCTGGCGTTTGATCAGGTGGCGTGACTCAAGCCGATCGAGCATTCGGGTCATGTCTGGCCCCCGTGAAATCATTCGCTGGCCCAACTGCATCGTCGGTAAACCCTCGGGTGATACCGACTTCAATATCCGCAAAACATTGTACTGCTGGGCGGTGATTTCAAACTTAGTAAGACACTCGTCTTCAAATACCTTCAGCAGATCGTAAGTCCGCCAAAGGTGCAAAAAAACTCGCTGCTCAATCGAGTCAAACTCGATCGCGTCGCTAGATAAAGAAGATGGCTGATCGTTGCTCATAACGGCGAAACGTATCTATCGAAAAGTTTGCTGTCAAGACAATGGTTGTTTGAACGACCGTTTTGGCGGTGCTAACGAACGAATACGGTACGGTTGTTATAAGCCATTTTTCTAAGTAGCGTTTATTGCAAACGGAGCTTCAACGAATTGTCGAATGCGGCAACGCGGTCCAGGATTGGATGACGTTCGGTGGGTCAGCGATAACGGCTTTGTGGATTTGGCCAGCATGATCGCCAAAGTAAACGGTTCGCTCGTCTTGTGAAACCGTCAGGCTTGAGATCCACTGCGACGGCAAATCGATGCTCTTGGTGACTTTTCCATCGTCAAGATTGTGAACGCGAATGAGGTTGTCTGCGCTGAAGGTGATGATTTCGTTCTTGCCATACTTTGCAAGACCAGCGATCTCGCTGCGCGCCGCTTTGACGTCGCGTTCTTGTTTGGCGTCAGAGATTGACCAAAGGCGAGCCTTGAAATCGTCACCAGTGCTGACGATCCGTTTTCCGTCAATTGTGAACAAAGCGTCCGAAACATTTTGCCCATGCCCATTGAAAGTAATCATCAACTTTCCGGTAACCGCATCAAACACTTTGGATGTTTTGTCTCGGCTGGCTGAAACCAATTTCGTTCCGTCGTTTGACCAAGCAATCGCGTTCACCCAGTCGGCGTGGTCTTGGATAATCATGGGGCGCCAATCGCCTGATTCTTTGCGATCGAAAATCGCGATCGAACCATCTGCGCCGCAACTCGCCAGTCGATTGCCATCGGGCGAAAATGCGACATCAAACATTTCGTCTTCACTGACGATCAGGTCTGCGATCACTGTGCCCGATTGCCAGTCGAACAGTTTCACCTCGCCCAATTGGCCAGGAGTTCCGCTAGCGACGGCTAACCAATTTTCCGTGGGATGAAACGCGAGTCCATGAACCCGCTGGGCGACGTTTGCAATGCGCGAATTCAAAATCGCGGTACCATCATCGCCTGGTGACCAAAGCAGCACTTCATGGTATCCCGAACTCGCCAACGTTTTTCCGTCGTTGCTGGTCGCCAGCGCCGTCACTGGGATCGCAGTGGAATAAGTCTTTGGCGGTTCAGGATGTTGAGTTCGCGGCATCAAGCGAATCAGCGGAGCGTTGCGATCTGCATCGACTTCGATTCTCGCGCCCAAATCGACCCAGCGTCGCACGAGTGTTATTTCGGCTTCGGACAGCGGATCTGCATCGAAAGGCATCGATCCATCTTCGATCATCTGAACCAGCAACGATTGATCGGCTTGGCCCGGCGAGATCGCGTGACCGGATTCGCTTTCGGAAATCAACGCATGGAAGTTCGCCATATTGTATCGCCCTTGTGCGTTGCGAATGTTATGACAAGCGACACAGCGATTATGAAAGATGGGCGCGATTTGCTCTGTAAACGAGACCCATTGCCCCGATTCTCTCAGTAATATTTCGACTTTTTCAGTGAGTGCCATCCGATTGACGGATAAAGCATCTTGGTCTTCCTGCAATCCACGAATCTTACGGTGCAAGGCTTTGCTCTTTTCTTTTGCTGTGGCAAGCATCGGAATAAGCGGCGGAATCGATTCGTCAATTTTTTTTAATTCGGGGCCAGCGTCGGCGATGATTTTTTCGGCCTGCTCGATCTTCTTCGCCGCCTCTTTGTCTTGCTCGGTCGTTGCTTTCAGTTTCGGTTGATCGCTTTGAGTTGCTTGATCTCCAGATTCCGGCTCGACACTGACCTTCGCGGCCGCTGCGACCGTTTTGCGACTCTCTTGGACGCTTTGTTCTAAATCACGTTTGCGTGTTTCCAAACGTTCCAAGTCGCCGGCGGCCTTTTGCAAATCGCGGTCCGCGTCAGTCGCTTGGCGACGCAGCGCAAGGATATCGTTCTGGACCGCAAGCACCTTTTCATCGACCTTTGCGATTTCGGCATCCGATTCAGAAACGCGTTTGAGAACTTCGTCATGGTTGGCTGGCTTTGAATCTGCGGCATTTAATCGCTTTGACGCAGCAGCGAGTGGCAGGATGATGACGGACAAAGCGACGAACGCAATCGAGAATCNNTTCGGTTACCGGCTTTCCGGCGATCACCAGCGGTCGATTGCCGCGGTCATAAACTTCGGTTTCGGGATCGATTCCCATCAATGTGTAGATAGTCGCTGCTAGGTCGTCCGGCCGCACAGGATGTTTGTCAGGATACATGCCGTTTGCGTCCGAAGCGCCATGAACGTATCCGCGTTTGACACCGCCACCAGCAAGCAGCGTTGTGTAGCACTGAGGCCAATGGTCGCGACTGATATTTTTATTGATCTTAGGCGTTCGGCCAAACTCGCCCATCCACACAACCAGGGTTTCGTCTAACAGCCCGCGATCTTCTAGATCATCTAGCAACGTCGGCAATGTTTGATCGGTGATCGGGTGTTGGTACTTATCGACGATTTCAAACATTCGCGTATCGTCAAAACCGTGAGTGTCCCAGCCGCCTTCGTTAACGCGGCGACCGCCGATGGAGCTTGAAAAATAGACGGTCACAAACTTTACGCCCGCCTCGACCAATCGCCTGGCCAGCAAGCATCCTTGGCCATAAGTGGTTCGGCCGTATCGATCGCGCAGCGATTCGGGTTCGCTTTCGATGTCAAAAGCGGCACGCACTTTATCGGACGTCAACATCGCGATCGCTTTTTCGTAGTAATCGTCAAATCCACGGACTTCAACGGATCGGTCTAGCAGGCGCGCTTGCTGGTCGACCAGTTGTTGCAATCCGCGACGACGTTGCATGCGATCGAGTTGCAAGTCGTTAGGCAGCGTTAGCTCCGGCAACTTGAATCCCGACGAATTGGGATCATTCTTGAAGAAAAACGGATCGTGTTTTTTACCCAAGAAGCTGGCGAATTGACCTGGCGTGATCGAACCGTCAGAAATCGTGTATGGGTACGAAACATAATTCGGCATTTCGCCTTTGCCCGGTGACAGTTTGTCGACCACCGATCCGTAGCCTGGCCAAAGGTCCAACGAATCACGCAGTCGTTGGTCATCGCTGGGCGGGGCGTGTCCGGTGAGGGCATAGTAACCGGCGGAGTTATGATTTTTCATCGTGTGCGTCATGCTGCGGATCAGCGTGACGCGATCCATTCGCTTTGCCATTTCGGGAAAATGCTCACCGACTGGCAATCCGGGCACGACGCTGGAAATTGGGCGAATCGGGCCACGAATCTCTGCCGGCGCGTCGGGCTTCATATCGAATGTGTCGACGTGACTCGGGCCGCCCCACTGAAACAGGAAAATGACCTGTTTGGCACGCGCAGGCGGACGGTTGCTCTGCTCGGCCGCTCGCAACAACGTCGGCATGTTCAGACCCAGCATTCCCATCCCGCCGATGCGAAGTAAATCACGTCGGGGTATCTCCAACGAGCGGAATTGTTGGCAGGCGGTTGAACGAGTTTTCATAGTGTTTGCTAAGTTGTTGGCGATACGATCATGATCGCACGCTGATTGAACCGATTCACGTTAACCAATCTGATTAGCACCGCGTG
>DNWZ01000767.1 GCA_003506095.1 Planctomycetaceae bacterium
CCACCGCAAACCCTATCCCCCGGATCAGGTCTGTTGCCGGAAAACGGAGCCGGTAATCAGTACGACGGGAAGGACAAAACGCATGGAGAGACTTTAATACGCTGGGGATGGCGATTTCATGGGTCTAGTCGTCAAACCTGGCCGTTGTCGACCGATTCAACGAATATTCGTAAGTCAAGATCTTAAGCGACTGCCGGACATTGTCAATTGCAGAGCCAATATGCCAAGCAAAAAGGCTTATCAAATCGTTCGCGTTGCAGACAATTTCGGAAACCGTAAAGCCAGCCAATCGCCGATCGACTTCGCGACACAACGACTATATGTCGAACGTCTTTAGCGGTGGTTTCGGCTCGCTGGCGCCGTTTGGATTCATCATCCCTATAAGTGATTGATTTATTGCCTATTGGAAATCCAAAGAGAACCGCGAAACTCGCCAAAGCGGCTGATGGTATTCGGGTGGGTTAATGATTTCGATCTGTTCGTCGTGGCTTTTAACCTTCTGTTAAAAATGCTTAGTAAATCGGCACCCAAAAATCTATTGATTGAAACGACCAAAGCAGGATGCCGGAACAACACCGGATGGCCGGAAAACTGGTTTTGGATTAAAACGTAGTTACTCGATGGGAGTGCGATCTTGCATATCGCAGATCGGGAAAGGAATTTTACTCTAAACTCACAGCAGACATGACCACTGAGCATCGGCTGGAAAAAAGCGATTGGCATACTTTGCAAGTTGGCGATGTTTTTTCGAAGCTGGAGAGCCAGCGGGAAGGGCTGTCGCAGCGTGAGGCGCAATCGCGACTGGATCGGCTTGGGCCCAATGTGTTGCCAGAGCAACCGTCCCCGGCTTGGTGGATGATTTTTCTGCGGCAGTTTTATAATCCGTTGATTTTTGTGTTGGGTGCTGCTGCAATTGTCGCGATCGCGATCGGTGATTGGACCGACGCAGGTTTTATTGGTGCAGTACTGCTGCTGAACTCGATGATTGGCGGTTATCAAGAGTGGCGTGCAGAACAGAGCAGTCGTGCGCTGCAGAAAATGTTGCACGTTCGCGCAACCGTGATTCGCGACGGGACAAATCGCGAAATGGACGCCGAATTAGTTGTGCCCGGCGACGTACTGCTGTTGGAATCGGGTAATCGCGTGCCAGCGGACGTTCGATTGCTGACAACTCAATCGCTGCAGATCGATGAATCGTTTTTGACGGGCGAATCGCTTGCCGTTACCAAAGACTCGGCCTGGGTTGGACCAATCGGTGCAAGTGTTGGCGATCATCAGAACATGGGTTACGCCGGCGCGGTGGTGACGCGGGGGCGTGGTAAAGGCGTCGTCGTCCAAACCGGCGCGAATACTTTGGTCGGGCAATTGGCCGAGTCGGTGGCGGGAGCAGAAACCGGGACCGCGCCGCTGCTGGAACGGATGGAAGGTTTTGCGCGTTTGATCGCCTTGGTTGTCCTCGTGGTTGCGACGGTGATCGGTGGCGCGGGAGTCGCGATTCATGGTGTTGGTGAGCTTAAGAATATATTTTTGTTTACGGTCGCTTTAGCCGTTGCGGCCATTCCCGAAGGCTTGCCCGCGGCATTGACGGTCGCGCTTTCGATCGCGACGGCGCGGATGGCTAAGCGGGGCGTGATCGTTCGGCGACTGGCGGCGGTTGAAGGCTTGGGCAGTTGCACGTTGGTCGCCAGCGATAAGACCGGGACGTTGACTTGTAATGAGTTAACGGTTCGCGTTGTAGTTTTATCCGACGGGACGCGAGTGGATGTTTCCGGCCAAGGGTTCGAGCCGATCGGTGATGTGACCCTTGATGGCCAGGCGGCATCCATCGATACGCAAGCAGACTTGGGGAAGCTGGTCTTGGCTGGAGTGCTGTGCAACGAAGCGGATTTGTATCGCCACGAGGATCAATGGAAGTGGCGCGGTGACGCGACTGATATTGCGCTATTGGCACTCGGCGAAAAGCTAGGTGAATCGCGAGACCGGCGTTTGCGAGAGTTTCCACTGGTGCACCAAATTCCTTTCGAAGCGGAACATCGATATGCCGCGACCTATCACCGCGACGCCGATCGTACTCGTGTGTTCGTGAAAGGGGCCGCGGAACGCTTGTTGGAAATGAGCGACTTGTCCCCCGGGCGTCGGGTGGAGCTTTCTGTGACGACCGAAGGCTTGGCGGCAGAAGGTTATCGCGTATTGGCGATCGCATCAGGCACACTTGCGGATGATGTCGATCCCGATTCGCCCGTGGATGAGTTGCATGATTTGCAGTTTCACGGATTTATCGGAATGATCGATCCGCTGCGACCCGGTGTGGTCGATTCGATCGCGGCGTGTCATCGAGCGGGAATTCGCGTTTGCATGATAACGGGCGATCACCCGGTCACGGCATCAGCAATCGCTCGGCAATTAGGAATCGCTGATCGTGATGGTCACGCGGTCACAGGGGTGGAGCTAGAAGGTTTGGACGAGTCGGCAATCAATGATGCCGTTCGCAATCACACCGTTTTCGCCCGCGTCGCACCACAACAAAAACTCGATTTAGTTCGAGCCGCTCAGTCGATCGGGCATTTTGTTGCTGTGACAGGTGATGGGGTGAACGATGCCCCGGCACTGCGGGCTGCGAATATCGGCGTCGCAATGGGCAAAGAGGGAACGGATGTCGCCCGCGAGGCGGCTGAGTTGGTGGTCAGCGACGACGATTTTTCCAGCATCGTCAACGGCATCGAAGAGGGACGCGTCGCATATGACAATGTGCGCAAAGTGGTCGCACAGTTGACCGCCACGGGAACAGCGGAGGTGATTTTAGTTTGCATGACGCTGGCCGCTGGCGGGATCATGATGCTGCTGGACTTCGACCGTTTTGTAACCGAGGGCGCGATCCTGTTGCCACTGTTGCCGGTGCAGCTATTGTGGTTGAATCTTGTAACCAATGGGATTCAAGGCGTTGCCCTGGCGTTTGAACCGAACGAGGGTGACGTGCTGACGCGAAGGCCGCGACCACCAGCGGAACCGGTTTTCAACCGATTGATGATTGAACGAACCTTGGTGGCTGCAAGCGTGATGGCATTTGTCAGTTTCGGAATGTTTTTTTGGGCGTTGTGGCAAGGGATGCAAGCCGCCGCAGCAAGCAACTTGCTGCTGCTGTTAATGGTCTTATTTGAAAATGTTCACGTAGGCAACAACCGTTCAGAAACCAAGTCTGCTCTCGCCTTTTCTCCGCTGCGAAGTCCTTATCTTTTGGCGGGCGTTTTGGGGGCATTATCGATTCACATCTTGGCCATGAACCTACCGCTGCTGCAGCAGATTTTGAGAACCGAACCGGTCAGTTTACAGACCTGGGCAGTGTTGGCCGGTCTTGCCTCGACAATTTTCATCGCGATGGAGATTCATAAGATTTCATGGCGAAGGCGATATCCAAAGCAGTAGGCACACGCCGTGTGCCATAACGGCGTTTTTTTGCTGACGGCACTCGAAGAGTGCCTGCTACTTTAGACCAAACCCCACCTGCGGCGTAAAATCCATTCGGTGGATATGAGTATCAGTATCGCTAGGAACAGCGGCCAGGCGGTTGCTGCCGTGTCGCCCAAACGGTGTTTTTCGACAACGGGTGATGAGGACGTACGTCGCAACTCGGCAATTCGATCGATCAACTCTTGAATTTGTGACGGCATATAACTGGCACCGCCCGATGCGGTCGTCTGTGCCGATAATTGATTCATATAAGTTATGTCGGCAAACGGGCGCGCCAGTTCGCGATCGTTGTCCAACACTTGAAATGTTTTTTCTGCGGCTGGAGCGATCGACGCCAGCTTCGCTCGCAATCGATAAATCCCCGCTGGCAACGCGGGAATGCTGCCTTGCAACGTCGATCGTGCTTCGCCATCGGTTCCCGATTCGGCCGATTCATTGACAATCGACTCGTTGGATATGTCGGTCGCGGTTCCGTCTGCGGCAACGATTTGAATGCTTAACTTGGCATCGGCGGTTGCCGAGTGTGTTACTCGCCACGTTGTTTGATCGCCGGTTTCGAATCGACGCTGCGAAAGATCGATCGCAATGTCGACACCGGAATCGTCGTCGCGGTTGAGCAACCACAGAATCATCTGTCGCCAAAACCGCCGATGCGAGTCGTCATCACCACGTCGCCACCAACGCCAAGTGCTGTCGCCGCCGAACGCCGCAACGCGACCGCCACCGTACTCGCCAACGACCAACAACGGCGACTCGTCCTGGGTTTGCAACAGCACACTGATACCCGGTGCAACGCGCGGCTGGCCCAAACGATTCGCACCGACCAGCGGTGGCAGTTTGTCCCAAGCGGATTGCTGCGTTGCCAAAGAAGGGTCGGTTGACGACAGCGATGTGATCGGATGCACGACCGTCAGCTTCGGCTTGACGTCGCCAGCGATCTGGGGCTCACCCGTCGGTTGATTCGCCATTTGAATCGGCAACACGCGCGCCATCGGCGAAGATCCGTAACCTCCGGCGCCAAACGCTTGCAACCCGCCGATCGCCACCAAGCCGGTTCCTCCGTCGACTGCTGTCGCGATCGATTCCCACTGCTTTTCGCCGATCGCCGCAGCGGTCAAGTCGCCGATGATATAGACGTCAAACTTGCCAGGTTTCAGCAAGTCGCCAAGGTCGATCGGCCACTGCGCAGAAGTATCTTGTGAGATCCAGCGATAGGTGATTTCCAAATCGGGAAAACGCCTCAGCGACCGCCGAATGAACGTCTGCTCGGGACGCGGCTGGCCTTCGAGATACAGCACGCGACCGCCACCGGATCGGACATCGACAAACGCGTACTGTGAATTGTTCGCCAAAAACGTTTCGCCGTCCTGTCGATCCGCCGCCACTTCGATCCGATACGAACCGGCTTGGGGTGCGGTCAGCGTGATTTTCATCGCTCGTGAATCAGCCGAACGCTCGGCAATCACTCGGCGAATCGCCACTTCTTGGCGCTGCTGTGGCGATTCTTCGTTGGTCAACCAAACTCGCACCGGCACTTCGACACCCATTAGCGCTCGGGTGCGGACGACAAAATCGAGATCGAAGTCGTTGCCCGCAAAAACCGATAGCGACTGCGTTAGTTCGTCAATCTCCACATCACGAATCTGGTCGGTATCACCAGGCGGCCCGATCGGAATTGTCCAAATCGGCACGTCCAATGCGGCCAGGGTTCGGGCCGCGTTTTGTGGATCGCCAGAGGAACTTGTGACAGAGGAATTTATGAAAGTGGCTTGATCGGGGTTTCCGGGCTGTGTTGATCCATCAGCTGGGGCGACGCGATTGTTACGTGGCGGGTTATGGACGCCGTCGCCCATTAGGACAACGCCGGCAAGCGGTTGGCCAGCGGCGGTACGCAGCGCCGACGACAGCGCGGCGGCAAGATCGGTCGCGTTGCCGATGGGGTTCAATTGCTTCGAATCGGCTGAGGCCACGTCGAGCTCGGCGGTCGAAACTTCGGTCGCTCGGTCGCTGTACGCCAACACTCGCAGGTCGAGCGATTCATCCAATCCGCCAATGGCCGGTGCGAGCGTTTGCCACATCTGCTGCTGCACCTGCCAACGCGTTTTATCGCCGTCCGCCTTGCCATCGGCAGGCAAAGTCATGCTGCGCGACCCGTCGATCAGGACGGCGAGCGTCGCGCGAGTCGGCTGGGAATCGGTCGTCAGAAATGCGGGACGCAGGGCAGCGAGCAACAGCAGCGCGGCGCTTGCCAATCGCAGCACGATCAACGTCCGCCGTCGCGAATCGGTCACTTCGTCGCCGTGGATGCGAACCAGAAAGGGAGCGCCCAGCAAGACAATTGCCATGCCGACCATCAGCGGCCAGGACTCGAAAATCGGCTCCAGAACGATCTTCGTCACGACGCCACCGTCCTTTGCTCGCTGGCGAACTTGCTCACCGACGATGGGCCGGCAGCCGCCGGTTTCGCCGACCCGATCGCTGCGGTTCTGTCGGATCGATAGAAACGGTTCGACAAAACCTGTTCCAGAACAAACGCTCCGGCCATCAGCAACAAGATCCAACCATACAGCGGTCGTGTCGGTGCGCCGCGACCTTCCGCTTCCCGCAGTTCATCGCGATTGCGGACCAAATCGTACTGCTGCGGGCCGAACCAATCTTGCAACTTTGCCGGATCGAGCCGAGTCAGGTCGGTTTGATTGGGCAGCAGATTGACGCTGAATCCGGTCGTTGTACCCGCGCCGCGAAGCCAATAAGTTCCAGGTGTTTCGACATTACCGATCGTTGCGATTGGGCCGCTGGTCCGCAGCGGCACAGGCGGCCCGATGGGTGGAAACATCTGAAACGATTGATCGACGATGCGCGATCGGTCGGCAGTGTCCGCTGGCGAATCAACTTGCGTCGCCGGAGCTTTCCCGCGGCCAAGATCAACAATAGGAATGCTGGGCAAATCGGTGATCGACAGGTTATGAGTCCCTCGTTGGGCATCGATCAACGACTGCATCATTTCGCGGACCAGCAAAAACGCGGGCCACGCGTCGGTGCCGGCGAACAGGTCGTTCCAGCCTCGCGATTGGCCGGCAAGCGCTGGCAACGGGGTGGTCAAAATCAAATGAATGCCGCCGTTTTCTGGCCCGTTTGGGTCTGCGGCATTTCGGTTAATGCGTCGATCGACAAGCGCCGGGTGATCGGTTCCCGCGTATCGCATCACAATCGTGTCACCGGGTTGCGTCTGCAGTTGCCAGTATTGGTTGATGGGAAACAGGTTCCACGGCACACCGCCTGCGATATCGCCGAGCGACAAGACCGCGGGGTGATTGGGCCGGGCGATTTCCAGGAAGGTGCCTGGCGGCGGGATCCGCCAACGCCGCAAAGTCCCCTGGGGAAAGCTTGCTGCCGAAGCGTCTGTGGCGACACGGCCAAGGCTCGGGCCTAACATCGAAATCAACTTTCCTCCGCCGGCCAGATACGCTTCCAGATCAGCAACGACGGCGGGCGAGGGTTCGACCGGATCGATCAAAACGATCGCTTCGTAGTTCGCATAGTTTTCGCGTTTGCTGGGCAGCAACTCCGCGATTTCGATATTGTACTCGGCCGCTTCGTTGTCGATCGCTAGCGGTGCCGTGAGCGCTCCGCCGATCACACCGGCCGATTCGCGATCAGCCGCAACCAGCAACACCGACGCTGCGGGACGAACTTGCAACGTGAAATAGCGTCGATCGTCGATCGGCAATTCGTCGTCACCGAGGATGCGGACCAACCCGTGATGCGTGCCGACTTCAAGCGGCGGGACAGACAAGAGAACGCGTGTCGCCGCAGTCGCCAGATTCACCGTCGTGCGATCGACGCTGCGCAGCGGAGGCAGCACGGTTTGCGAATCACGAATGATCGGCAGCGAAGCGGATTGCGGAGCCGAAGTGTCAAACAGTTGCATTTCAACCGTCACGCTGCGGCCAGCATCGCCGTCGGTTGCCGAGCGCTGTGGTGGGCCGTCCCATTGCAGCAGCGTCGATATTGCGGTCGGCGTCAGACGTGGCGGCGTCACATCACTGATCACCAGCGGGCTCAATTTGCGATTGCCCGCCGGATTGGTGCCTACATCCAAAATCTGCAAACGGATCGGCGGATCTTGCGACAGGAGCGTCTCGGTCGTCGCATCCGCCCACTCGCTGTCAGGAAACGATTGCGTGGTCAGATCGGTGATCACCAGAACCATTCGTCGCTGCAGGTCGCTGGAACGGACCAATCGCACCGCAGCATCAATCCGCTCGGACAACGGCCGGGTCAACGACAGCGGTTCGGTGCGTTCGATTTGGCGGTTCGCACTGCCGACGTCGACTGCGAAGGCGGCCGGGCGTTGCGAGCGATCGATGATCGCAATTCGGCTGTCGTTGGGATATCGGCCGATCATCCACTGGGCGTGACCCCGCATCTGGTCGATCACCGGTGTCGCCGGATTCGGTTCATCGGCATCGGGTGGCGAGGCGATCCTGGACGTACGAATCGAGTTGTCGATCACGATTGCCATCGCCACTGGCAGGTCGTCGCCGACGGATATTTCGGGTCCACCCGCTGCGGTCGCTCCGCCGGTGATTGCCGCAGCCAGCAGTGCCACCACGGCGGCCGCTGCCAACCCATACCGCAGCTTTGCCGATTGCCCCTTCGCCATCGCCGCGCCAGCCATCGCCAGCAGTGCAGCACCGAGCATGCCCAGCAAGCCGACGGCGAACCAACGCGGTGCCATCGCGGTTTCGATCTGGGGCCGAGCGAGCGCGACCGCGAATGCGGCAACGGCCAGAATTCGGAGCGCCAGCAGCCACCACCGCCGCACCCGCAGTTTGCTGCGGCTCGATTCGATCCGGTGCTGCAGAAAACGCGTCGCCGGAAAGATCACACGGCGCGGTTGGCGACGTGAAATCAGATGCACCGCGACGGGAATCGCGATGGCCAGCAGTCCGGCGAGCAGGGATGCGTTCAGGAATGTCATGAGAAATCAATGATGACGGTGGGATTGGAGTTCGCAAAGTGCCTTCCCATCGGTTGCCAGCAAGTTATCTGAAAGACTCGCTCAAAAAGCATGCCCGTGCCGCGGCTGAAGCGACACGGTTGGCACGCAATGTCCTCCCGTTTTCCCCATCCGGCACATCCCCCCAGCCTTCGCTGTTTCCCGAGTCTGTTCTCTGTCAATTGGCAACACTCGTAGCAATGGAACCGTCGTTCCAGTCAGGCCAATTGCACGAGAGTCGCGGCAGCGGAGACGCGAAACAAACACTCCCAATTTTCTTCATTAAAAAAACATAATTTGCTTACAAAACGACCTACGTAATCGGTTACGATCGGAAGCAATCCCCCCTGCTGGACCTTTCTCCATTTTCCCCAAAGGAAACTCATCAATGGATACGGCTTTTTATGGAAGGAGCAATCGCGTTTATTCGCCACGCCGATCGACCAAGGATGGTTTTACGTTGGTTGAACTGCTCGTGGTCATTGCGATCATTGGCGTGATGGTTGGCCTGCTATTGCCTGCTGTGCAAGCGGCCCGAGAAGCGGCCCGTCGGATGAGTTGCTCGAACAACTTGAAGCAGTTCGGAATTGCACTGCACAACTACCACGACACGTTTCTGCGTTTTCCGCCACGACAAGGCGGTACAGGCTGGCAGAACGATTTCACCAATGGGATGAACGGCGGCGCGAACATGCTGATTTTGGGTTTCCTCGAGCAAACGGCTCTTTATGAACAATTCAAGAATCCACTGACACACAACGGCGTGACCTTTCAACCTTGGGGGCCAATCCCCAGTAGCCATGCAAACACCTATCCACCATTTGGAGTGCAAGTTCCGACATTTGTTTGTCCTTCGTCTTTGCCATCGAGCGCGCCGGGATGGAACTGTTACACCAACTATGGA
>DNWZ01000837.1 GCA_003506095.1 Planctomycetaceae bacterium
GCCAGTCCCCCCGTGGCGACAAGCTGACCGACCCGACTTTAGGTCCATCTGGTACGCAGCTCCGCTTGAACTGGTTGGCAAAAAAACGTTTGAAAAACATCTCTAGCGCCGCATCGATTTGATCCGCCGTGTACGAAGATTCAAACCGTGCATGGGCCGCCAAGTAACGAATTTTTTCGCGTGTCGCACCAAAACGGATGAAATGATAGAGGAAAAAATCATGCAATTCATACGCGCCCAGCGCCGCTTCGGTACTCTGGCGAATCCTCCCTTGGGAGTCTGGAGGCAGCAATTCGGGTGAGATCGGCGTGTCGGCAACTCGCAACAGTACGTCACGAAGTTCGGCTTGGGCGACTCTGCTCGCAACGTGTCGCACCAGAAACTTGACCAGCGTCTTTGGGATAGATGTGTTGACGTTGTACATCGACATGTGATCGCCGTTGTAAGTGCTCCAGCCGAGCGCTTGCTCGCTCATATCGCCGGTCCCCAGCACAAACCCACGCGTCATCAACAGGAACGTCCGCAGTCTCGCTTGAACATTCTCAAACACCAAATCGGTCGCACCGTCGGCGGTCTCGACCAAGCGCTGCTGCAACGACTCAACTGTCTCTTGCTGCGACATCGTAAGCCCCAAAGGCTTGTGATCGAGCGCCGCAAATGTGTCCAGCGCCAATTGTCGAATATCGATCGATTCGGAACGCACGCCCAACAATCGCATCAACGCTAATGCATTTTCAAGTGTGGGTGATGTCGTGCCGAATCCTGGCATCGTCAAACCGAGAATCCGTGATCTCGGCCAACCGGCTGCATCACAGGCTTGAATCGCAACCAGCAGCGCCAGCGTGCTGTCCAAACCGCCCGATACCCCAATCACCAGTGGCGAGTTTGCCGGTAACCGGCTGACGCGTTTGGCCAATCCCGTCGCTTGAATCGCCAGCACTTCGGCACAGCGGCGATCGAGCGTCAGTGGGTCTTGAGGCACAAACGGACGACCATCGATCTGGCGGATCGGCATTGCTGTCGGTTCGTGCGGTTCGTGCGGCTGGATCGCAACATCGATCATCCGATAACGACGCGTCGCGATTCCACGCCCTTCGATAAACGTACCGGTGACTTGCCGGTCGTGCGCTAAGCGTTGCAGATCGACCTGGGCAGTCACACCCGTCGGGCCGTCCAGTGGTTGATCGCTGTCGCCTACATGTCGCGACTGCCCCACGATCACACCATTTTCCGCGATCAAACAATGTCCGCCAAACACCAAGTCGGTCGTCGATTCGGTCGGGCCGGCTGATGCATAAGCGTATGCGGCGATGCAGCGTCCCGATTGGCTGGCCACCAAGTCGCGCCGCCAGCTAGCTTTGCCGATCGTCTCGTTGCTAGCCGATAGGTTCAACAGCACGTTCGCCCCAGCCATCGCCATCAAGCTGCTTGGCGGCACCGGCACCCACAAGTCTTCGCAGATCTCAATCCCGATCACCGCGTCACGCCAACGAAACAACAGGTCGATCCCCAGCGGAATGTCGCGTTGATCCAACCAGTCGATCTGGGGCGATTCGCTGCCATCGGCAGCGCGGAAGTGACGACGTTCGTAAAACTCGCGATAAGTCGGCAAAAACTGCTTCGGAACGATCCCCAGAATCTGCCCATCAGCGGCCACAATCGCCGTATTCATCAGCGCGCCTTGCACCAGCAGCGGCGCACCGAATACCACCAATTGCCCGGAACGGCGAGTCGCCTGGCGAATCAAGTCCGCCCCCTCGGATACCGCTTCCAGAAACGACGCGGTGCCAAACAGATCGCCACAGGTGTAACCGCCCAGTGTCAACTCTGGCAGCAGGACGATCTGCGACTGCTTCGCCGCGGCGATTCTTGCGACACAATCTTTGGCCGATTCAAGCGGATCGCCAACCGCAACGAGCGTCGATTGTGCTGTGATCGTCAGCAATCCGTGACGAAAGTGTTGGGCTGATCGCAACGCGGGTGAACTTTTAGAAGAGGTCGGGGCCATTGAAGCACCAAAAGCTATCTGAAGGACAACCATTTGGCTGACAAGTTCATGCTGGCCAATCGCCGACATAACCTGCCGTGCGTATTCTGATTGTGTGCCATTGTAACCGCCACCCCAATGCAATTTTCCCGCACCTGGCGACGTGACAAGCCACGCTTCTTTGTCCATTTAAACTATGAACAGCATCTTTGAACTTTTTAAAGTCGGTGTGGGACCGTCAAGCTCGCACACCGTCGGCCCGATGATCGCCGCCCAGCGATTCGCCAGCGATCTGCTGTCCGATCCGCAGCGGTCGCAAGCAACCCATCGGATACGCGTCGACCTGTACGGCTCACTCGCTTTAACTGGCCGAGGGCATGCGACCGATTCAGCGGTGATTGCTGGGCTGTGTGGTTTAAAACCCGGCACCGTCGAGCCCCAAACGCTGGCCGAAACCGTCGCGCGCGTTCGCCAGACCCAACATCTCGCGCTGTCGCCAGACATCGTGATCACGTTCGACGAACCCAGCGATCTGGTCTTCAACACTTCGCAGTCGCTGCCGTTTCATCCCAACGGAGTCCGCTTTTCGGCGTTAGACGCTGGCGGAAATCCGATCTTCGTCGACCAGTATTATTCGGTCGGTGGTGGCTTCGTCGTTTCGCATGCCGAGTCGCAGCATGCCGCCGCGGCCACGTCGCAATCGGCCACTGATTCGACATCAGGCGATTTTCCGTTCCCGTTCACCAGTTCTGCTGAACTGATCGACATGTGCGATCGATCGGGACTTTCGATCGACGAAATCGTTAATCGCAACGAACTGGTTCACCGTTCGCAATCGGAAATCGACGACCAGCTCGATTTATTATGGGACGTCATGCGTCAATCGATCGAGCGCGGTTGCAGGACCGAAGGCATCTTGCCGGGAGGATTGAAGGTTCGACGACGCGCACCGGCAATCCATCAGAAATTGATCGCCGCTGCAGATTCCAACATCCTCTCCGATCCGCTAAACCAGCTCGACCATGTCAGCCTGTATGCCTTGGCAGTGAACGAAGAAAACGCTGCTGGCGGCAAAGTCGTAACGGCCCCGACCAACGGGGCCGCCGGGGTGATTCCTGCCGTGATGATGTATTATTTAAAGTTTTACCCAGACGCGACGGTCGCCGGTGGTCGCCGATGGTTAAAGACCGCCGGTGCGATCGGACTGCTGTACAAACGCAACGCATCGCTCTCGGCGGCCGAAATGGGGTGCCAAGGCGAAGTCGGCGTCGCCTGTTCAATGGCCGCAGCGGGATTAGCGGCTTGCATGGGGGGGACGCCTCGCCAGGTCGCCAATGCTGCTGAGATCGGGATGGAGCACAATCTGGGGCTGACCTGCGATCCGGTCGGCGGTTTAGTCCAAATTCCTTGCATCGAACGCAACACCATGGGAGCCACTAAAGCGATCAACGCAGCACGACTGGCGGTGCTTTATGGTGATGGGTCTCATCAAGTTTCGCTCGATCGCGTGATTGAAACGATGCGACAAACGGGGGTTGATATGCAAAGCAAATATAAGGAAACGTCGCTTGGTGGATTAGCCGTCAACGTCGTTAACTGCTAACCGGCTGTCTGACGCCGACCAGTGGTTGGCTCTGCTTCACGACTTTTATTGCCAGCGGCGAAACCTAGCGGACGGCTTGAGGTTACAAATACCGTGACGTGGAACCTGCCATTGTTGAAACGACTGGCCAATCGCCACACTTATCTTTGCTACCCCTTGCCTGCGAACCTTCGAGCATCGAAATGAAACTGAGAAACCTTTTTGCTCCCACAATCGCTGCGGCGGTTGTACTCTCGTCCAGTGTGATGATGGCGTCGGCCCAAGAAGAACGCCCCCGTGGTGAACGTCCCCGCGGTGAACGACCTGAAGGTGGTCGCTTCGGTGGCGGCCCAGGTGGTCCCGGCGGCCCTGGCGGTCCCGGCGGAATGATGGGCATGGGCCAGCGCGGTGGTGCTGGGAATTTGGTCATGTTGCTCGGCCGCGAAGAAGTTCGCACCGAGATCAAATTGATGCCCGACCAAGTCGAAGGGCTTCGCAAGATGGCCGAACGAATGCGTCCGGAACGACCCGATTTTGACTTCCGCAGTGCAACGGACGAAGAACGTTCGGCATTCATGGCCAAAATGCAGGCCCAGCAGGCTGAACGCGCCGCCGATGCAAAGGCGCAATTAGAAGAATTGCTGATGCCTGAGCAATTCGAACGACTCGAGCAAATCGCTCTGCAGACTCAAGGCGCAATGGCGCTGATTAATCCAGAAGTCGCCGAGAAACTCGGTATCGGCAAGGAAATCACGGAAGCGATGACGAAGGACATGACCGCCAGCCAAGAAGAAGGTCGCGAAATGGTGCAATCCATGATGCGCGAACAAAATCGCGAAGCGGCAGCCGGGTTACGTGAAAAAATGGAAGAGATGCGTAAAGCCCTCGAAACCAAACTCGTTGCCCACCTGAGCGATGAACAGAAAACAAAGTTCGAAGAAATGAAGGGCGAGCCTTTCGAACTTGCTCCGATGCCTTTCGGCGGTCGCGGTGGACCAGGCGGACCAGGCGGACCGCGTGGTGCCGGCCCAGGCGGAGAACGTCGTGGTCCAGAAGGTCGTGGTCCAGAAGGTCGCGAACGCGGCGGTGATCGACCAGAACGCAATCGCGAACGTGGCGGCGACAGACCCGAACGCGATTGATCACGCGATAAGTTTCGATCTAATTCAAAATCCGCAACTGGATACCCAAGCGGCGGGTCGGTCTGAAAGGATCGGCCCGCCGTTTTTGCATTACAGCACGCCCTTGGTGCTCGGGATGCCTGTCATCCTTGGATCCGCTTCGGCCGCCATCCGAATCGCTCGTGCCGTCGCTTTAAATACAGCCTCTGCAATGTGGTGGCCATTCTTGCCGTGATGCAACACGACATGCAGATTGCACTTCGCATTGGCGGCAAGCGATTGCCAAAAATGCTCGACCAATTCGCTGTCAAACTC